>JAFGXB010000155.1 GCA_016936875.1 Burkholderiaceae bacterium
ACTTGCCCGCGCCGGTCGGCCCGACGAGGGCATAGATGCCGCTGACCGACACCGGATCGGCCGCCACCTGCAGGCCCTTGCCGAGATACGCGGCCAAGGCGCCGCGCAGGTTCAGCGCCTGGCTGCCGAGTTGCCGCGCCCGCGCGGTGGAAAAGCCCAGCGTCTGCAACTGCTCGCCCACGGGGGTCAGCGGCCCGGCATCGGCCAGGCCCGACATCTGCGACTGCATCCATTGCCGCAAATCCTGCAATTCGTGCCGCATGGCACCGAGTTCGTCTTGCGGCGGCTGCGCTGCGCCCCCCAGCGAGATGCCGGCACGCCGCTCGGGCGCCGTGCGTGCTTGAGCCGCAGGCGTTGCAGCCGCCCCGAACGTGGCCGCGTCTTTTTCTTCCAGCGAAATCGGGGCGGACTGGGCGATGGCACGGGGCGCCACCCGCGCCACGGCGGGCAGGGGCAGTTCGGCGGGGGGGGCGAGTCGAACCGCCGCCTCCCCCTCCCGACCTCCCCCACGCGTGGGGGAGGCGTTGAGGCCGACCTCGCTCACGCGAGGCGCGGAGGTGTTGGGTTCGCTCCCTCCCCAGACGTGGGGAGGGTTGGGGTGGGGAGCGCGTTGCACAGCAGCCGATACAGCCTGCACCGCCACCGCGACTGGCGCCGCTGCAGCCGATGGTTGCACGGGAGAAGGCGCTGCGGGCGCAGACGCTTCCTCCCCCGCCTCGTCCGACGGAAACCGGCTGGCGTCGAAATCGACCGCCGCCATTAATTCGACACCGCCGACGATTTCCCGATTCGACAGGATCACCGCATCGGCCCCCAGATCGTTGCGGATGCGGGTCAGCACCTCGCGGGTATTGGTTCCGGTGTAGCGTTTGATTTTCACGATTCAGTCTCCAGAATTTATGCGCCCAGCGTCGCCGTGACCTTGACCTGTTTCTGGTCGGGAATTTCCGCATACGACAGCACACGCAGCCGCGGCGCGCTGCGCGCCAGCAGACGGGCGAGAAACTGCCGCAGCGGCGCGCTCACCAACAGCACGCCGGTCGCGCCCTGCGCTTCCATCCGCTGCATCAGATCGCGCGCCTTGTCCATCAGGCGCTGCGCCAGCCCGGGTTCGACCGCGGCTTGCTGCGGGTCGGCGCGCAGACTGGAAAGCAGAATCTGTTCCAGCTGACCGTCAAGTACCGCGGCCGACAATTCCTGCCCATTCGGCGACAGGCTTTGCACAATGTAGGCCCCCAGCGCCAGCCGCACCCGGGCGGTGAGTTCGTCGGTGTCGTTCACCTGCCCGGCATGTTCGGCCAGCACTTCGGCAATGGTGCGCATGTCGCGGATGGGCACGCCCTCGGTCAGCAGGTTTTGCAGCACCTTGCGCAGCCGGTCGGCGGAAATGAGTTTGGGCACAAGGTCTTCCACCAGCTTGGGCGAGCGTTTGGACAGATGCGCCAGCAGCCCCTCCACTTCCTCGCGCCCGAGCAGCTCGGCGGCGTGGGTTTGCAGCAAGTGGTGCAGATGCGTGGCCAGCACCGTGCTGGGATCGACCACGGTGTAGCCCAGCGTCTGCGCGCGGTCGCGCAGCTCTTTGTTGACCCACACGGCGGGCAGGCCGAAGGCCGGGTCTTTGGTTGGCGTGCCCTGCAACTCGCCCATCACCTGCCCCGGGTTGATGGCCATCAGCAAGTCAGGAAAGATGTCGCCGCTGCCGATGTCCACCCCCTTGAGGGCGATGCGGTAGCCACCGGGCCGCAGCTCCAGGTTGTCGCGGATGTGCACGGAGGCGACGAGAAAGCCCATCTCCTGCGCAAACTTTTTGCGCACCCCGCGGATGCGCCCGAGCAGCTCGCCGCCCTGATTGCGGTCGACCAGCGGGATGAGCCGGTAGCCCACATCCAGCGAGAGCGTGTCCACCGGCTCGATCTGCTCCCAGCTCACCTCTTCGGGCTCGGCGGGTGCCGCCGCCTCGGGCGCAGCCTGGGCCTGCGCGGCGGTCGCTTGTTGCCGCTTGTGCTGCCACCACAGCACGCCGCCGAGCACGGCGGCCGCGCCCAGGAAGGCCAGGTGGGGCATGCCGGGAACCAGACCGATCAGGCCCAGAATGCCTGCGGTGATGGCCAGCACGCGCGGATGGGTGAACAACTGGCTGACCAGTTGCCGCCCCACGTCCTGCCCGGTCGTGACATTGCTGATGACAATGCCCGCGGCCATGGAAATGACCAGCGCCGGAATCTGCGACACCAGCGCATCGCCGATGGACAGCAGGGTGTAGTTCTGCGCGGCGTCGCCCACGCTCAGGCCGTGCATGAACACACCGATGATCAGGCCGCCGATCAGGTTGATGAACAGAATGAGAATGGCCGCCACCGCGTCGCCGCGCACAAACTTGCTCGCGCCGTCCATCGCGCCGTAGACGTCGGCCTCCTGCGCCACGTCGGCGCGGCGCTTGCGCGCCTCTTCCTGATCGATCAGGCCGGCGTTGAGGTCGGCGTCGATGGCCATCTGCTTGCCCGGCATGGCGTCGAGGGTGAAGCGCGCGCTCACTTCGGCGATGCGCCCCGCGCCCTTGGTGATCACCACAAAGTTGATGACCACCAGAATGGCGAACACGATGATGCCCACCGCGTAATTGCCCCCCACCACGAATTTGCCGAACGACTCGATCACAGCCCCCGCGGCGCCCTCACCGTTCTGCCCGTGCAGCAGGATGACCCGGGACGCCGCCACGTTGAGCGACAGCCGCAGCAGCGTGGTGAACAGCAGCGCGGTGGGAAACGCCGAGAAATCCAGCGGCCGGGTGAGATACAGGGTGACCAGCATGATGATCAACGACAACACGATGTTGAAGGTGAACAGCATGTCCAGCAAGACGGTGGGCAAGGGCACCACCAGCATCATCAGGATAAGCACCACCAGAATCGGGGCGGTGAGCATGCGCCAGTCCATGCGCCGCAGCAGGGAGCGCCATGCGGGCAGGCCGGGAGGGGTGGAGCTTGGAGTGGTCGCCATGGCGGTTTATTCGTTGACTGCGAAGTCTGCGGGAATCGCCCAGTCGGACGGGGCCTGCGCGATCTGCGGGGCTGCGCGCAACTGGAACACATAGGCCAGCAGCAGCGCGACTGCGTTGTAGAGCGCCACCGGAATTTCCTGTTCCAGTTCGGCGTGATGGAACAGCGCCCGCGCCAGCGGCGGCGCCTCGATCACCGGCACGTCGTGTTCGGCCGCCACCTCGCGGATGCGCGCGGCCACGCGGTCGGCTCCCAGGGCCAGCACCACCGGGGCGCGGTTCTTGCCCTCTTGGTAGGCCAGCGCCACGGCGTAGTGCGTCGGGTTGGTCACCACCACATCTGCCTTGGGCACGGCGGCCATCATGCGCTTGCGGGCGCGTTCGCGCTGCAGGGCACGCATCTTCTGCTTGATCTGCGGATTGCCGTCGCTTTCGCGCATTTCATCCTGCATGTCCTGGCGGCTCATCTTGAGTTTCTTGTTCATCTGGAACAACTGCCACGGCACGTCCACCGCAGCGACCAGCAGCGTGCCGGCGGCCATCCATAAAAAAGCGTTTGCCGCAATCATCCCAAGGTGGGTCTGCGCCAGATTGGGTTCCACCTGCAGCAGCCCGAGCAGCGGCCCGCGCTGGTTCCACAGCACGATGGCCGCGATCACGCCAATCACAATCGCCTTGAGCAGCGCCTTGGCCAGCTCGCCCAGACCGGTGATGGAAAACATGCGCTTGATGCCGGTAATGGGGTCGAGACGGCTGAAATCCGGGGCCAGCGCCTCGGCGCTGAAAACCCAGCCGCCCATCACCACGCCGCCCACCGCGCTGGCCAGAAACGTGAACGCCAGCACCGGCGCCAAAAGAATCAGGCCGATGACCGCCACTTTGCCCGCGGCCTGCAGCATGGCCGTCGGGTCTTGCGCGGCCAGTGCCGAGACCATCAAGCCCGTGTGCAGCAACGACCGCCCCATGTCATAGAACCAGCCGCCCAGGCTGGTGACGAATACGGCCATGCCCAGCAGCAGCAGGCTGGAGTTGAGATCGCGCGAGCGCGCCACCTGCCCTTTTTCGCGCGCCTGCTGCTTGCGCTTTTGCGAGGCGGGTAATTCCTTTTCCTGTGCGCTGTCGTCGGCCATCTGCGTGCTCCTACCGCGCCCCGCCCTGCTGCAACGCCTGGCTGGACAGGTTCAGCCCCACGTCCACCAGATGCTGCACCACGTTCTGCATCACCGGCATCACCAGATACAGCGCCAGAAAACCCAGAATGAAAAACATCGGAAAGCCGATGGCGAACAGATTGAGCTGCGGCGCCAGCTTGGTCAGCACCCCCAGGCCGAGGTTGGCGATGAGCAGCACGCCGAGCACCGGCGCGGAAAGCGCCAGGCCCAGGCTGAAAATCGCCGAGCCCGCCTGCGCCAGCGTCTGCCAGGTTTGCGCCACCAGCCCCAGATTGGGCGCCACCGGCAGCAAACTGAAGCTGCGCGCAATCACCGCAAGCAGCACCAGATGACCGTTGAGCGCGAGAAACAGCAGCAGGGTGATCATGTTCAGAAAGCTCGCCAGACTGGTGACCTGCACGCCCTGCACCGGATCGAACAAGGTGGCGAAGCCCATGCCCATCTGCAGCCCGACCACGCCGCCCGCAAGTTGCACGGCGCTGAGAATCAGCGTCATCGACAGCCCAATGGCCCCGCCCACCAGCAGTTGCTGCAACAACAGCATCCATACAGTTGCCGTGCCGAACTGCACCGGCGGCATGGCGGGCAAGGCCGGTGCAATGGCCACCGCCACCAGCACGGCCAGCCCCACGCGCAGCAACACCGGCACACTGCCCATGCCAAACACCGGCGCGGCGGACAGCATGGCCAGCACCCGCACGAACGGCCAGAAAAACGCGCCAATCCACGTCTCGATCTGGGTGCTGGTGAAATGGATCATGGCGTGCGCAGCGCGATCAGCCGCCGTTCAGCAGATGCGGAATGCTCTCGAACAGACGGATGGTGAAGTCCATCATCACATGCAGCATCCACGGCCCGGCGAGCACCGCGGCCAGCCCCATGGCGACCACTTTGGGCACGAAGCTCAGGGTCATTTCATTGAGCTGCGTGGCCGCCTGGATCAGGCTGACCAGCAGCCCGACCACCAGCGCCACGCCCAGCAGCGGCAGCGCCACGAGAAAAGTCACCCACAGCGCCTGTTGCGCAAGAGTGGTGATGGTTTCTGGAGTCATGTGGTCCCCTCAGTGGATGAAACTCTGCACCAGCGAGCCGATCACCAGATCCCAACCGCCCACCAGCACGAACAGCATGAGCTTGAGCGGAAATGACACGGTCACGGGCGACAGCATCATCATCCCCATCGACATCAGCACGGCGGCCACCACCATGTCGATGATGAGGAAGGGGATGAAAATGACAAAGCCGATCTGGAACGCGGTCTTCAGTTCGGAGGTGACAAAGGCAGGAACCAACAGCGTCATGGGCGTGTCTTCAGGCTTGTCCAGCGCCTTGTGGCCCGAGAGTTTGACGAACAGCGCCAGGTCGTCCTGCCGGGTTTGCCCCAGCATGAAGGTGCGCAGCGGCGCAGCGCCGGTCTGCAGGGCCTGCTGCATCGAAATCTGGTTGTCCATCAGCGGCTTGATCGCCACGTCGTTGACCTGATTGAGCACCGGGCTCATGACGAAAAAAGTGAGAAACAGCGACAGCCCGACAATCACCTGACTCGGCGGCACCGTGGTCGTGCCCAGCGCCTGCTTGAGCAGCGACAGCACGATGACGATGCGGGTGAACGCGGTCATCATCAGCAGCATGGCCGGCAGGAACACCAGCGCCGTCATGAACAGCAGAGTCTGCACGCTCAAGGAGTATTCCGTGCCGCCCCCCGCGGCCGGCGTGGAGGTGAAGGCGGGTAGCACCTGGGCGCTGGCCACAAGCGGCGCGAACAGCAGGGCTGCCGCCAGAATGCGCGGCAGCCAGCGCGCCGCAGCCCGCGCTGTCGTGCGGCTCATGGTTGCGCCTTTCCACGCTGCTCGACAGCGCGCCGCAACCAGTCGGGAAAGCTGGCGGGCAGCGCCGCGCCCAGGCCTGCGCCGGGCGGCGGCTTCTGCGCGATGGGCTCGATCGATTCGGGCAGCACATGCAGGCATTGCAGCCCTTGCGCGCTCGACCCCAACAGCAACTGCTGCGCGCCCACCTGCACCAGCAGCAGCTTTTCGCGCGGCGCCAGATGCAGGGTGAACAGCACCCGCATCGGCCCGCTCGACGCCCGCATGCCCGGCTGCAGGCGCTTGAGCAGCCACAGCGCGGCGACGAACACGGCGATGACGGCAATCAGACCGCCGAACACGCGCAGCAGTTCGGTCCAGCGCAGCGGATCGGGCAAGGCAGAGGGCGACATGATGGCGACGGTTTCCTGACGTTTGCACGTCCCGCCGTCGGGTGATTGACGCAAACCGCGGGAAAACACCCGTTTGCGTCATCACAACAAGCACTTCGGCAGGACTTGTGCCCCTGTCTTTGCAAACCGCAGGCCAGCCGCAACCGCCTTCACGCAAAATGCGGGCTGTTCACTCTCCAGGGCATCCCATGCGACTGATCGGCAACATTCTGTGGTTCATTCTCGGCGGCTTCGTCATGGGCCTGGCGTGGTGGTTCACCGCCCTGCTCTGCGCCATCACCATCATCGGCATTCCGTGGGCCATCGCCGCGTTTCGCATCGGCGTGTTCAGCTTCTGGCCCTTCGGCCGCAAGGTAGCCGACAAGCCGGCTGGCGCGGTCGGCGGCGGATTCAGCGCGCTGGGCAATCTGATCTGGGCCATCCTGTTCGGCTGGTGGCTGGCCCTCGGCCACCTCGTTTCTGCGGTGCTGTGCGCCATCACCATCATCGGCATCCCGTTCGCCCTGCAGCACATCAAGCTGGCCGGGCTGGCCTTCTTCCCCTACGGCAAGGAGATCGTGCCGATCTCCTGAAAGAAATCGGACCCTGGCCGCAAATCGCCGGAAGCCGCTTAGATAAGAATGGTTCAGCGGAAGAAGTCGGCCGCTTGTGATGCCGAACGCCTGAGTTAAGCCCCCCAAAAAAGGCCGTTGCGCAGTTCGTTTGACATGCCTATTTATTGCAGCTACAATAAAGCATGAGAATCGAGTTCGATCCAGCCAAGGACGCGGCAAACCAAACGAAGCACGGCGTGTCGCTGTCCATGGCAGGTGACCTCGACTGGGAAGCCGCGCTGGTGTGGGTTGATGAACGGTTCGAGTACAGAGAGACGCGGATGATCGCGCTCGCTCCGAAAACCGAAATCCTGTACTACGTGGCGTTTGTAGACCGAGGCGAAGTGCGAAGGGTCATCAGCCTTCGCCGCGCCAATCGTCGCGAGGTGAAGCACTATGTCGAAAATCTCTAAGCGTCCGACTATCCTCATGCCCTCCGCGGAAGAGGACAAAGCCATTACTGCGGCAGCCAGAAGTGATCCTGACGCACAGCCACTCACGCCAAAGCAACTGAAGGCCATGGTTCCAAGCAGAGCCCTGCGCGGTCGGCCTAAATCCGAAAACAAGAAGCTGCTCGTGTCGGTACGCTACAGCCCAGAGGTCGTGGAGTACTTCAAGTCCACCGGCGATGGTTGGCAATCGCGAATGGATAGCGTGCTTCGCAACTACGTAACACGCCATTCCCGTGGCGCGTGAAAATGGGGCCGAACCCGGCGGTACACCGGGCGCTGCGCGAGGACAAGACGCTGGCCGAGCTGAGTCAGCAATACGCCTTGCATCCCACGCAGATCACCGATTGGCGGCGGCAACTCCTGGAGC
>JAFGXB010000156.1 GCA_016936875.1 Burkholderiaceae bacterium
CGCAACGTCGCATCACTGATCACGATTGACATGGTGTTTCCTTAGAAAGGGTTGCGTGCTTATGTTCCGCGACAGCCACCGCCGCGCAGTTGATGATGTCCAGATTGCCCGCGTGGCTCGGCAGGTAGTCGCCGCTACCGCGCACGGTCAGACTGACCGTCACCTGGCCCCGCTCCTCCATCGGCTGCAGGACCAGTTGGTAACCCGGCACATAGGCCTGAACCTTTTTGGTAATCGCCCGCATCGCTACTTCAATCTGCGAGAAATCCTGATACTTTGCCCGTGCATAGAGGGTGGTCTGCATGCTGACGCCCGGCTCGGCGGGATTGATATTCAAGATTGCCTTGGTTTTCTTCGCACCGGCAAATAACGCCAGCGCGTATTCGGTAGTCGTCATGTATTCGTTGATGTTTTCCCGCGTGGCCATGCCGGCGCTGAGAGAGGAAATGGTCGATACCACTTCCAGGTATTCAACTTCATCCACCGCCTGAGCCAGGGCATGGGCCAGAGGCAGGCTCGCCTGCCCACCGCAGCTAATTGGGTTGACGTTCTGCGCATCATTCACCACGTCCAGATTGATTGAAGGCACGCAAAGCTCCCCAACCTTCGCTGGCGTGAGATCGATAGCGAACTTGCCAGCACGCTGGAAGAATCTGTTGTTGATCCCGTGCGAGGCCGCCGAGGTGGCATCGAACACCAAGTCGAAATGGCCCACGTTATCCTGAAGAAAGTCAAGGCCGTCACTGGAGGTCTCGACTCCCTGTGCTTTCGCTATTCCCAAGCCCTTGCTATCTTTGTTGCGCCCGACCAGAAAAGCCAACTTCAACCTCGAGGAGCTTTTCACCTTGAACATAAGATCGAGTCCGATACCACCTGATCCAAGTATTGCAACGCGCGTCTGAGGGGATGTCATTTCCATTTTTCACCCTTGTAAATTTGGCGATATCCACTGGGGCTCTTAACCCTGCTCTGCCACAAACAATCCTTGCTAGACAATCATGACAAGCTGGTTCCATCCGCCGGAACTGCATTCTTTGTAGTCCGATCTCAGAGCGGGAAAAGAAATCCGCTCTGTAGTTCAAGGGTGAATTTAAGGGAGCGGACGGGGGGCGTCTTGTACGTTTGTGCTTGAACGACATAGCGTTGAGCCTGTCTCCGGGGCAGGCGAACGATGCGCCCGAGGGTAAGAAGTTGCTTGAAAGCCTGGGCCCAACGAGCCGGCCCATCCACTTGCTGATGGACCGCGCTTATGAAGGCAACGAGACGTGCCAATTGGCTCTGGACCTTGGCTTCATCCCAGTCGTGCCGCCGATGAAGGCGCGCATCAAACCATGGGAGTACGACCGCGAGATGTACAAGCGCCGCAACGAAGTCGACCGCCTGTTCCGACGCCTGCAGAGATTGCGGCGTATCTTCTCTCGGCTCGAAAAACTCGACGCGATGTGAACCACCCTGGGAATCGTGGAGCCTGGCGGGTTTGAGTCAGTCGGGCTGGTAAGCGCGTGGCGATCTCGGCGACGGCTGCCTCGCGCATTGCTGCCGCCGGCATGGGTGATAACCAGCGCTCGCTTTGGCCGAACTGGAGACGATGGCGGAATGGCTCACTAACTTCGCCGGGTCGACTTGGTCGTTTCAACCGGTCGATGGGAGCCACGTCCGTAAGGCGGAACTCGCGTATTGCGTTGCGACGGCGGACCAAGCACCAGTCGGGATGATCCAGGGAGGCGCACTGATCCAGGATGCGCATCGCACCAAATCGTCTAGCACCTCAGTTGAAGCTCCGGCCAACGAGGAACATACCGAGCGAAGCAGGTGGTGTTCATCCGCCAGCGCATTGGACGCAAAGCCGCTTTAGGCTGCGGCCTCATTCATATTCATTAGCACACCACCCGTTCCGCCGATGAAGTTGGTGCGTAGTTGTCGCATCCCGGATGATTGCATAGACTCCAGGAGATATCCATTGCTGTCAGCACGCGAGGCGATGCGCCAGTTGGTGGATGATTTGCTGGGCCGTTCAATCCTTGTTCCGGGAGTCCTCTGATGATGATCGCGCTGCACAAGAACGCTCGTACCACGCCAGCGATTCGGGCCGAGATCGCCTCCAGCGGCGACAGTGCCGCAGTCCTGGCCCAGCGCTTTGGCATCACCGAAGCGACGGTGTACAAGTGGAGGAAGCGCACCAGCGTGCACGATGCCTCTCACACCCCGCACCGGCTGCAGACCACCCTCACGCCCGCGCAGGAGCGTGTGGTGGTGGAGTTGCGCCGCACCTTGCTGCTGCCCCTGGATGACTTGCTGGCGATCACCCGCGAGCTCATCTGCGCAGAAGCCACCCGCTCGGGCCTGGACCGCTGCCTGCGCCGCCACGGCGTGGGCAACCTCCATGCCCTCAAACCCGCGCAGCCTGCACCGGTGAGCAAGACGTTCAAAGCCTATGAGCCGGGCTACCTGCACATCGACCTCAAGTACCTGCCGCAGATGCGGGATGAGAGCAGCCGGCGCTATCTGTTCGTGGCCATCGACCGTGCCACGCGCTGGGTGTTCGTGCAGATCAAGAAGAACAAGACGGCGGCCAGTGCCAAGGCGTTTCTCAATGCCGTGCACAAGGCCTGCCCGATGCGCATCCAGAAAGTGCTGACCGACAACGGCAAGGAGTTCACCGATCGCCTCTTTGCCTCGCGGGCCAGGCTGCCCAGCGGGGAACATGAGTTCGATCAGTTGTGTGTCAGCCTGGGCATCGAGCACCGGCTGACCCAACCCAGAACGCCGCGCACCAATGGCATGGTCGAGCGCTTCAACGGGCGCATCAGCGAGGTGCTCGCCACCACG
>JAFGXB010000019.1 GCA_016936875.1 Burkholderiaceae bacterium
CGGGCCGCCCCAAGTGTTTCTCACCCCCTCGGGGGGGGCCAGGCGCGCGCTCAGGCGCGGCTGCGCGCAGGCAGGCGCCAGACGTAGCCTGCCACGCACAAGGCCTGTAGGGCGAACACCAGACTGGCGATGCCGTGCCACATGCCCGCCTGGGGAGAGTGGCTGTATGCGGCTTGCAGCAACCTCGGCACAACGCCAAACTCGCCCAATACGGCGAAGAAAATTCCGCCCAGGGGCAGCAGAAAATCGGCAGACATCGTGGCCTTGCTGCCAGCGCGCTCGAGCACGGCAATCAACACGCCAAACACGATGGCGGCGAGTGCCATGATGTAGAACATCTGACTCGCCACGGCGGCGGCAAGCATCTTCTCCGGCACGATGGCAAAGGCCGTGGGCGCGCCGATGAGGCCAACCGCGACCATGCCGCCCAGCCAGAGCGCAGCCAAAAACCAACGGGCGCGCAAGCTGCTCATCGGTAGTGCACCGAGAGAATTTCATAACGCCGCACACCGCTGGGAGCGGCAACCTGCGCGGTCTCGCCAGACTCCTTGCCGATCAGCGCCCGGGCGATTGGTGAGTTGATGGAAATGCGGCCCTGCTTGAGATCGGCTTCATCATCGCCGACGATCTGATAGGTGATTTCGTCGCCGCTGGTTTCGTCGCTGAGTTCCACCGTAGCGCCAAACACCACGCGGCCTTCGGCCTGCAATTCGCTTGGGTCGATGATTTGGGCGGTGCCGAGCTTGCCTTCGATGTCGGCAATGCGGCCTTCGATGAAGCCCTGCTTGTCGCGGGCCGCATCGTACTCGGCGTTTTCGGACAGATCGCCTTGCGCCCGCGCCTCGGCGATCGCCTGGATCACCGCCGGACGCTCGATGGTTTTGAGCCGATGCAGTTCTTGCTTGAGTTGTTCCGCGCCTTTGCGCGTCATGGGGGTCGCCATGTTCGGGCCTCCGTAAAGCCGTGAAAAAAACAAGCACCGCAGCCAATTGCGCTGCGGTGCTCCGATGGTGGAAATTTTACGCGGTTGTGAACGATTGCAATGGATAAACCGCGATTTTCTGCAGCTCTTTCATACCTTCGACCGCGGCGAGCGCGCCGGAAATGGTGGTGTAAGTGGTCACGCGCGCGGCCAGTGCCGAGATGCGGATGGCGCGCGAATCGGTGATGGCATTGCGCCGTTCTTCCACCGTGTTGATGACCAGCACGATCTCGTTGCTCTTGAGCATGTCCACCACATTCGGGCGGCCTTCAGTGACCTTGTTGATCACCTGAACGTCAACCCCGGCCGCGGCGATAGCCGCAGCAGTGCCGCGGGTCGCCATCACGCCAAAACCCATGGCCACCAGTTGGCGGGCCACCTCCACCGCGTCGGGCTTGTCGCTTTGCTTGACCGAGAGGAAGACCTTGCCGCCCGCCTTCGGGTCCGGCAGACGGGTGCCCGCGGCGAGTTGCGATTTGACGAAGGCTTCGCCAAAGGTACGCCCAACGCCCATGACTTCGCCGGTGGACTTCATCTCCGGCCCAAGAATGGGGTCGACGCCGGGGAATTTATTGAAGGGGAACACCGCCTCTTTCACGCAGTAGTAAGGCGGCGTGACTGCTTTCTCGATGCCCTGCTGCGCCAGCGTCTGCCCAGCCATGCAACGCGCCGCGATCTTGGCAAGCTGCAAGCCCGTGGCCTTGGAAACATAGGGCACGGTGCGCGAAGCCCGCGGGTTCACTTCCAGCAAAAAGATGCGGTCTTCGCCGTCCTGCTGCTGAATCGCGAACTGCACGTTCATCAGACCAATGACCTTGAGGCCGTGCGCGAGCTTGACCGTTTGTTCCTTGATGCGCGAAACCGTTGCCGCTGATAGCGAATAGGGCGGCAGCGAGCACGCCGAGTCGCCGCTGTGCACACCTGCCTGCTCGATGTGCTCCATCACCCCGCCGATGAACACCTGGGTGCCGTCGCAAATGGCGTCTACATCGCACTCAATGGCGTCATTCAGAAAACGGTCGAGCAGCACCGGCGAGTCATGGCTCACCTTGACCGCCTCGCGCATATAGCGTTCGAGGTCGCGTTGTTCGTGCACGATTTCCATCGCCCGCCCGCCGAGCACATAGCTCGGGCGCACCACCAGCGGATAGCCAATCTCCTCGGCCTTCGCCAGCGCCTCGGCCTCGGAGCGCGCGGTGCGGTTGGGTGGCTGCAGCAGACCGAGCTGCTCGACGAGTTGCTGGAAGCGTTCGCGGTCTTCGGCCATGTCGATCATGTCCGGGCTGGTGCCAATGATGGGCACGCCGTTGGCTTCGAGATCGAGTGCGAGTTTCAGCGGCGTCTGGCCGCCGTACTGCACGATGACACCGATGGGTTGCTCCTTGTCCACGATTTCCAGCACGTCTTCGAGCGTGAGTGGCTCGAAATAAAGGCGGTCTGAAGTGTCGTAATCGGTGGACACGGTTTCCGGGTTGCAATTGACCATGATGGTCTCGAACCCATCGGCACGCAGCGCCAGCGCGGCATGCACGCAGCAATAGTCGAACTCGATGCCCTGGCCGATGCGGTTGGGGCCACCACCGAGCACCATGATTTTTTTGCGCGTGGTGGGCGCGGCCTCGCACTCTTCATCGTAAGACGAGTAGAGGTAGGCGGTTTCGGTGCTGAATTCTGCCGCGCAGGTGTCCACGCGCTTGAACACCGGACGCACTTGCAGCGAACGGCGGCGGTTGCGCACCGCCGTCTCGGTGGTGTGCAGCAGCTTGGCCAGTCTGCGGTCAGAAAAGCCTTTTTGTTTGAGGGCGTAAAGCGTGTCGCGGTCGAGTCGGTCCAGTGTGTGGTTGCGCTCTAGATCGAGTTCGGTCTGCACGATGTCCTGGATTTGCGCCAGGAACCACGGGTCGATGCGCGTGAGCTGATGCACCTCGTCCAGGCTCATACCCTGGGCAAACGCGTCGCCCACAAACCAGATGCGTTCGGGACCAGGCTCGCCCAGCTCTTTTTCGAGCACTTCACGGTCCTGCGTTTTTTCATTCATGCCGTCCACGCCAACTTCCAGGCCGCGCAGCGCCTTCTGGAAGCTTTCCTGGAAGGTGCGGCCCATGGCCATGACTTCGCCCACCGACTTCATCTGCGTGGTCAGGCGGGAATCAGCCTGCGGGAATTTCTCGAACGCGAAACGCGGCACCTTCGTCACCACGTAGTCGATGGTCGGCTCGAACGAGGCCGGCGTGACGCCGCCGGTGATGTCGTTGCGCAGTTCATCGAGGGTGTAGCCCACGGCCAGTTTGGCCGCGATCTTGGCGATCGGGAAACCGGTGGCCTTGGAGGCCAGCGCCGACGAGCGGCTCACCCGCGGATTCATCTCGATGACGATCAGGCGGCCGTCAGCGGGGTTCACCGCGAACTGCACATTGGAGCCGCCGGTATCCACCCCGATCTCGCGCAGCACCGCAATGCTGGCGTTGCGCATGATCTGATATTCCTTGTCGGTGAGCGTCTGCGCCGGGGCGACGGTGATCGAGTCGCCGGTATGCACGCCCATCGGGTCGAGGTTTTCGATGGAGCAGACGATGATGCAGTTGTCCGCGCTGTCGCGCACCACTTCCATCTCAAACTCTTTCCAGCCGATCAGCGATTCCTCGATCAGCAGCTCGCTGGTGGGCGAGGCCTCGATGCCGCGCTTGCAGATGGTCTCGAACTCTTCCGGGTTGTAGGCGATGCCGCCGCCCGTGCCGCCCAGGGTGAAACTGGGACGGATGATGACCGGGAAACCGATGGTTTTCTGCACGCCCCAAGCTTCATCCAGGGTATGCGCAATGCCCGAACGCGCCGAACCCAGACCAATGCGGGTCATGGCCTGCTTGAACTTCTGGCGGTCTTCAGCCATGTCAATGGCTGCGGGCTTGGCGCCGATCAGCTCCACCCCGTACTTGTTGAGCACCCCGTTGTGATGCAGGTCGAGTGCGCAGTTCAGCGCGGTCTGCCCGCCCATGGTCGGCAGGATGGCGTCAGGCCGTTCCTTCTCGATGATGGTCTCGACCACCTGCCAGGTGATGGGCTCGATATAGGTGACATCGGCCGTTTCCGGATCGGTCATGATGGTCGCCGGATTGCTGTTGGCCAGGATGACCTTGTAGCCCTCTTCACGCAGTGCCTTGCAGGCCTGGGCGCCGGAGTAGTCGAACTCGCAGGCCTGGCCGATGACGATGGGCCCGGCTCCGATGATCAGAATGCTTTTTATATCGCTGCGCTTGGGCATGGGCGAGTCTCTTTATGCAGATGAATCAGATGAAAAATCAGCGTGTTTTTGCAGTGGCGGCCAACGCCAGCTTGACGCCAAAGCCAAAAAATCCCGCGCCGGTCGCGCCCATCGTCAGCGCCGACAGCCGCCGTCTGCGACGGAAGGCATCGGCAACCCGCACTCCGCCGAAGATCAGTACCGACAGGTAAAGCGCACTGAAGAATTGCGTGATCACGCCCAGCAGCAGAAAAGACAGCGCCGGATGGGCGTAGTGCGGATCGACGAACTGAATGAAAAACGAGACGAAAAAAAGAATGGCCTTGGGGTTGAGCAGACTGATGAACAAGGCCTTGCGAAAGGGGTTTTCCAGTCGCTTGCCCCCTTGCGCATGGGGCATGTGCGAATGGGCGGTGTGGAGATGCAGACCGGTATCCGGGGTGCGCCAGCGCTTCCAGGCCGCGCGCAGCATATTGATGCCCAGCCAGCCCAGATACAGCGCCCCCGCAGCCTGCACCAGGTGGTAGAGCGCCAGATTGGTCTCCAGCAGCGAAGCGGCACCGGCTGCGGCCAACACCATCAGCACCGTATCGCCCAGAAACACGCCGAGCGCGCCCAGGTAGCCCTGGCGCACACCGCGCTGCGCGGCCACGCTGAGCACATAGAGCGAATTCGGCCCCGGCAGCAGGACGATGAAAATCACCCCAAGCACATAGGTCCATAGATTGATGACGCCGAACATCTGGTTTCTCCCGCTTCAGGCGCGGTCCATCAGACCGACAAAACGGTCGAATAGATAGCCGATATCGTGTGGCCCGGGACTGGCCTCGGGGTGGCCCTGGAAGCAGAAGGCCGGCTTGTCCTTCCAGGCCAGTCCCTGCAGCGTGCCGTCGAATAGCGAGACATGCGTGGTGCGCACCGTGCTTTCAGGCAGACTGGCCGCGTCCACCGCAAAGCCGTGGTTCTGGCTGGTAATCGACACACGGCCGGTGTCCAGGTCTTTGACCGGATGATTGGCGCCGTGGTGGCCGAACTTCATTTTGAAGCTCTTGCCTCCCGCGGCCAGCCCCATGATCTGATGCCCGAGGCAGATGCCGAAGATCGGCATTTCGGCCGCGATGATGCGCTGCGCGGCAGCAATGGCGTAATCGCAAGGCTCGGGATCGCCCGGGCCGTTGGAGAGGAACACGCCGTTCGGACGCATGGCCAGCACCTCGGCCGCCGGGGTTTGCGCGGGCACCACGGTCACGCGGCAACCGCGCGCGGCCAACAGCCGCAGGATGTTGTATTTCACGCCAAAGTCGTAAGCCACCACATGACGGCTCGGCGCGGTCATCTCGCCATAGCCCTGCTCCAGCGACCAGTCGGTCTGGCTCCAGGCGTAAGGCGTTTCTGTGGACACCACGCGGGCCAGATCCATTCCCGCCAGTCCGGCAAACCCGCGCGCTGCGTCGAGCGCTGTCTGAATGACGCTGTCGGTCATGTCCTGCCCGGCAGCCAGCCCGATGACGCAGCCGTTTTGCGCGCCCTTGGTGCGCAGATGGCGCGTCAACCGGCGCGTGTCGATTCCGGCGATGGCCACAGTGCCTTGCGCGCGCAAGTAGGCGTCAAGCGACTGCTCGCTGCGGTAGTTCGACAATAGCGCTGGCAGGTCTTTGATGATGAGGCCAGCCGCATGCACCTTGGCGGCTTCCACGTCCTGCAGATTGACACCCACGTTGCCAATATGCGGGTAAGTCAAGGTGACGATCTGGCGGCAGTAGCTCGGATCGGTGAGGATTTCCTGGTAGCCGGTGATGGCGGTGTTGAACACCACCTCCCCGACAGTCTGCCCGGTTGCGCCAATGGACAATCCGCGAAAAATCGAGCCGTCGGCGAGAACCAGAACGGCTTTGGGCAGCATGGGCAACATGAAAATTCTCCGGTGAGCGCCCGGATATTGGAATGGCGCGCCAGTCGATCTGGCGTGTCTGGAGCGCGGGCCGCGTCAAGAGGTGTTACTGCCGTCTTGCCAGTCCTTCGCGCCCCTTTGGTGTTCGCCGCAGGGCGGCGACGCTTCAGGCGCACAAAATTTGTCAGATTATATTCATGCGGTTTGCTCGAAGTCTTTGGCCGCCCCAGATTGATGAATCCCGCCTCGCCCCTGCCCCGCCCGCTGCCCTTGTTCGCGATTGCCCTCGCCGTGCTGCTCGCCCACGGCTTGCTGCTGGCCTGGCTGATATTCACGCCGACTGCACCGCGAAGCACGCCGGAACAGCGCA
>JAFGXB010000157.1 GCA_016936875.1 Burkholderiaceae bacterium
AGGTTCTTCAGCGCGCGGCGCAGCTCGATCACCGGATCGACCAGGCCCGCTGGATCGGCGTCTTGCCGCCGTGGCGGACGCAAGCGCTGCATCGCCAGGTGGCGCAGGTGCGTCGGCAGCAGCAGACCGTCGCGCTGCGCAACGGCGGCAGACTGCCGCGTGCCCAGTGGCTGGCGCTGAACCGGCGCGAAGATGCCATCAGCCGGGAGATCGGGCAATGAAGGCGCTGCTCGGTCTGGCGCGTGCACGGCGCTTGCATCTGGCCGCGCTGGCGCTATCCGGCAGCGTGCTGCTCGGGGGCTGTTATGTGGCGCCCATCGCTCCGGCGCGGGTGTCCGGCGCGGTGATCGTGCGGCCCGAGGGCGGAGGCTGCTGGCACCGCGGCTGGCGCGGGCCGGGGGGCTGGTGGCATCCGGGCCATTGGGGCGTTTGCGGCTGAGCGGGAGTGGGTCATGAATCACATGCTTGATGTCGCGCAACGGTTATCGCGCCGCAGCTTTCTCGGTGGCTTGGGCGCTGCCGGGCTTGGCCTGAGCGGCCTGGCGCCGCTGGCCTTCTCGCAAACCCTGCAGGCGGCAGACTCTGGACTCGCGTCCGGGCTGGAGGCTGCGGCGCGAGCCCGCCCGGCTGTCTTTCTCGATCGCATCGGCTGGGGCGCCAGCGCGGAGCAACTTCGCGTGCTGGCGCTGCAGGGCGCGGCGGGCTATCTGCAGGCACAGTTGCGCGGGCAGCCCGGCCCGGACCTGCGGCCTGCGCTTGCCGCGCTGCCGGTGAACCAGCCGCTTGAGGCGCTGATTCCCCCCATCGTCCGGCAGGAACGTGCCATCCGCCAGGCACGCAAGGACAACCCTCAGGAGAACGCGGCGGATGCCGAGGCACAGATCAAGGCGCTCAATGCGTTCAAGTTCGCCCTGACGCAGCAGGCGGCGGCGCAACAGGTTTTGCAGGGCCTCTACGCCCCCAACGCCTTGCAGCAACGGCTGAGCTGGTTCTGGCTGAATCACTTCAATGTGTTCCGCAGCGGCAATATCGGGCCGATGATGGGCGACTACAGCCAGCGCGTCATCGCGCCGCATGCGCTGGGCAGCTTCCGCGCGCTGTTGCGCGCCACCATGTTTTCGCCGCAAATGCTGCTCTACCTCAACAACGCGCAGAATGCCCGCGGCCATGTGAACGAGAACTATGCCCGCGAGGTGATGGAGCTGCACACCCTGGGCGTGGGCAGTGGCTACACCCAGGCCGATGTGACCAATCTGGCGCGCGCGCTCACCGGCCTGGGCGTGGACTTGCTGGACAAGCCGGTGCGGGTGCGCCCTGCGCTGCGTGCGGACGTCTGGCGGCAGGGACTGGTGGTGTTCAACCCGGCGCGGCACGACGCCGATCCCAAGACCGTGCTCGGCCATGTGTTGCAGGGCCAGGGAATCGACGAGATCGACGAGGTCATCACCCTGCTGGCCGACCATCCCGCCACCGCGCGGCATGTCAGCGCCGAGCTGGCGCAGTATTTCGTTGCCGACCACCCGCCGCCCACCCTGGTGGACGCCATGGTGCTGCGCTGGCAAGCCTCGGGAGGCGATATTGCCGCTGTGCTGCACACCCTGTTCATCAGTGCCGAGTTTGCCGCCAGTTTGGCGCAGCCGCAGTTCAAAGACCCCATGCGCTATGTGCTGTCCGCTCTGCGCGCCAGCCTGGACACTGAGCCCATTCGCAACCCGCAACCGGTGCTCTTGATGCTGAACCGTCTGGGCGAGCCGCTGTTCGGGCGACAGACGCCAGACGGCTATCCGCTGAACGCCGGGGCGTGGAACAGCCCCGGCCAGCTCACCGCGCGCTTCGAGGTGGCGCGGCAGATTGGCGGCGGCGCACCTGCGCTCTTCGGCCAGTCCCCGGAGTTCCTGCACCAGGACGCGCCGCTGCCACCAGCGGTCACTGGCGGCATGGAATGGGCCGCACCTCATCCGCCGCACCGCCCGCCACCGGATCTGTCGCAAAGCGCGGTCTATCGCGCACAGCAAGACCAGCTCAGCGTGGCCACCTTGCGGGCGCTGGCGCAGGCCGACAACCGGGTGCGCTGGAACACGCTGTGGCTGTCTTCCCCCGAATTCATGAACGCTTGAAGGAGTGCCCCATGCAACGTCGCCACTTTTTGCAAACAGCTACTGCCGCCGCGCTGGGCGCGCCCATGACCCGGCTGTGGGCGGCGCCGGCCACGCAGCGGCAGCCCAAGTTCATTCTGGTGTTTCTGCGCGGCGCGTATGACGCGACCAATCTGCTCACGCCCTACGCCAACAGCTTTTATTACGAATCGCGGCCGCACATCGCCGTGCCACGGCCGGGCGACGGGGCGGATGGCGCCATCGCGCTCGATGCCCATTGGGCGCTGCACCCGGCACTACGCGACTCCATGCTGCCGCTGTGGCAGGCCGGGCAACTGGCCTTCGTGCCCTTTGCCGGCACGCGCGACATGACCCGCAGCCACTTCGAAACCCAGGATCACATCGAACTCGGACAAGGCGCGCAGACCCGCGATTTCAACGACGGCTTCCTCAACCGTCTGGTACAGCAAATCGGTGGCCAGGCGCAGCCCATGGCTTTTACCGCGCAGTTGCCGCTGTCGCTGCGCGGGCCGCAGCGCGTGCCCAATCTTGCCCTGGCGCAGGCCGGGCGCACCGGCATCGACGCCCGCCAGCGTGCGCTGATCGAAAGCATGTGGAACGGCACCACGCAAGGCGCGACGGTGCGTGAAGGCTTCGCAGTCCATCAGACCGTGACCCACGACATGCAGGCCACGGGCTGGCAGGCCGAGATGGCGGCGGCCAGCCGTGGTGCGGTCGCGCCCAAAGGCTTTGTCGCCGAGGCGGTCAAAATCGGTGGATTGATGCGCGAGAGTTTCAACGTCGGCTTCATTGACGTGGGCGGTTGGGATACGCACGTGAACGAAGCCACGGCGAATGGCGCCCAAGGCCAGCTTGCCGACAAACTGGCCGCGCTGGGCCAGGGGCTGGCCGGCATGGCGCAGGCCATGGGGCCTGTCTGGCGCGACACCACGGTGGTCGTGCTCAGCGAGTTCGGCCGGACCTTCCGCGAAAACGGCAACCGCGGCACCGATCACGGCCACGGCACGGTCTATTGGGTGTTGGGCGGCGCGGTGCGGGGAGGGCGCATTGCCGGTGAGCAGATCGTGCAAACGCCGTCCACGCTCAACCAGAACCGCGACGATCCGGTGCTGACCGAAGACCGTGCGTTGCTCGGCGGGCTGTTTCAGCGCCTGTGGGGGCTGCGGCAGGCGCAGGTCGAGGCGGTGTTTCCCGGCGCGCGGCCGGTCGATTTGCGGCTGGTGTAGGGCCAGGGTGGGGACGGCCCGATGCGGGGAACTCAGCGCTGCTGCAAGATCCACGCGCCAATCTCCGGCCAGGTTTCCCTGAGCGTGCGCCCGCCCATGAACAGGCCGACGTGGCCGCCGGGCACCATGCGTTTTTCGATCTTGCCGTGCGGCGTGCCGCACAGGGTTTCGGCGGCGAAGACCTGCTGGTGAAACGTGATGTCGTCGCTCTCGCCAGCCAGCAGATACAGCGGGCAGGTGATGTCCTTGAGCTGGAGCGTGCGGCCCAGGCCGACGTATTCGCCCTTGGCCAGCAGATTGCGCTTGAAGAGCTGGTCGATGACCTGCAGATACCAGCGGCCCGGCAGATCCAGCGGGTTCTCGTACCAGCGCTCGAAGGCTTCGGTCTTGCTCAGCCACACCGGGTCGTCGATGTGCTCGTACAGGTCGATGTGCTCCTGCACATAGTGCTGCTCGGGGTGCATGTTCTTCCAGCCGGCCAGCATGTATTTGCCCAGCATCAGCCCGCCGCCGCTGGCGACCAGATCGGCATAGAAGCTCATTGGGCTTTGCTTCACCATCTTCACCAGCGGGCCGTTGCCGGCGTGGGTATCGATGGGCGAGCCGGCCAGCACCAGGCTGGCGACCTTGTCGGGAAAGCGCGCGGCCAGCATTGCCGCCATCCAGCCGCCCTGGCACAGCCCGACGAGATTCACGCGACCGCCGAGGTCGTCGACGCAGGCGAGAAAGTCGCCGAGGTACTGATCGACTTCGAGGTCTTTCATGTCCGGCGTGGCGCTGTGCCAGTCGGTGAGGAACAGCGGGCCGACGCCCGCGGTCTTCAGCGTTTGCATCAGGCTCTGGCCTTCGTGATAGTCGGCGATCATCGAGGTGTGACCGGCGTAGGGCGCGTTGACCAGGGTGGGAATGCCCTTGGCGCCCGGTGCGGAGTAGTCGCACAAATCGAGTGTGCGCAGTTTCAGCCGCACGGTGTGCGCGGTGGCGAGTCTGGGCTTGATGCCGCCATGCAGGCGCAATTCCTCGTCGAGAAACTTCACATTGCGCGCGGCCAGCTCCATGCCTTGCTCGGCCATGCTGGCGGCGAGTTGCATGGGCCAGAAAAACGGCACGTTGATATTGGGCGCTGCGGTGATGGGCGGGGGAGTGGACATGGCGTTTCCTTCAGGCAATGGCAAAACGATGAAACAGGGGGCGCTTGACCAGCGTGTCGAGCAACAGGGTGAAGGCGACCGTGGCCAGCACAATCACAATCACGACGAACCAGGGCAGGGCGGCCATCAGCACGCCGAAGCCCGCCAGCAGACAGACGATGAGCAGATCGCCGAGGCTGGCCGCCGCCATCCAGCGCGACGGGGCCAGCTTCCACAGCGGCCCGTCGCTGCGCAGCAGATAAATACCGGCCTGATTGCCGAACACCAGAATGAGGAACACCACGGTCTGCAACTGCGCCAGGCTCAGGCCCTGCGCCTGCGCCCAGGCATACAGCGCCCAGGCGAACAGCAGGCTCAAGGCCGCCAGCACCATGGACGCGCCCATCAGCTTGCGCACCTGCCAGCGCTGTGGCAGCGCGGCAGGCTGCACGCGGTCGGTGGCGATGCTCATGGTGGCGAAGTCGTTGGCGAACAGCATCAGCACGATGAGCAGCGGCGAGATGATGAAGTGCCCGGTGAACAGCAGGCCGAGGGTGAGGAAAATCACGATTTCCAGCGTGCGCAGCACCTTGTTGAGGGTGTAGGTGAGCATGCGCCGGTGCACCTGCCGCCCGGCGCGCACCACGGTGAGCACGCCGCCCAGGCCGGGGTCGGTGAGCACCACGCCGGCGGCGGCCTTGGCGACGTCGGTGGCGCTGGCCACGGCGATGCCCATCTCGGCCTGGCGCAGCGCCGGGGCGTCATTCACGCCGTCGCCCGTCATGCCGGTGACGTGCCCGGCACGTTGCAGCGCGGCGACGATGTGGTGCTTGTCCTGCGGCAGCACGCGGGCGTAGAGGTCGCATTGCGCGGGGTCGAGCGCCGCGTTTTGCTGCGCGGGGTCTTGCTGCATGTGGCACACCCGCGTGCCCAGGCCAAGCTGGTTGCCGATGGCGCGGGCGGTTTCTTCGGAGTCGCCCGTGGCCATGCACACGCGGACGCCGAGCTGCCTGATCTGGGCGATGAGCTCGGCCGCGTCTGGCCGAGGCGGATCGGACAGGCCGACCACGCCGAGCAACTGCAGCGCCTCGCCCTCTCCGGCCGCCACCGCGAGCACGCGCGCGCCGCTGGCGGCGAGCTCCTTTTCCGCCGCGTCGAGTGCGGTCTGCTGTTCGGCAGTGAGATGACACAGCGGGCCGATGACCGTGGCCGCGCCCTTCACCGCGCGCCAGGCTTGGCCGTGCACGGTGTAGAGGCCTTCGCTGCGTCGCGTGGCGGGGTCGAAGGGATGGAAGTCGGTGCGCGCCGGGGCGTCGTCCAGCAGCTTGCGTTCGCGCGCCGTGGCGAGGATGGCCAGATCCAGCGGGTCTTGCGTGGCGTCGTCGCTGGCAAGGGCTGCGGTGCGCAGCACGGCGTTTTCATCCGCCCCCTGCGCGAGTGCAACGGCTGCGGCGTAGCGCAGGCTGTTCTGTGTCAGCGTGCCGGTTTTGTCGGACACCAGGGTGTCCATCGCCGCGGCTTCTTCCACCGCGGGCAGGCGCGTGACCAGCACGCCCTGATGCGCCAGCGACTGGCTGCTCACCGCGGTGGCCAGGGTGTAGGTGGCGGGTAGCGCGACCGGCACCGAGGCCACCAGCAGCATGAGGGCGAACACGGCGGTATCGAGCAGCGGCAGGTGATGCCACAGCGCGAAGCCGATGACCAGTGCCACCAGCACGGCGTCGAACAGCACCAGCCGCTTGACGATGGAAAAGATGGTGCGCTGCATGTGGCTGGGCGCGGCGGAGCTGCGCACCAGTTCGGCGGTGCTGCCGAAAATGGTGTGCGCGCCCGTGGCGGTGACGGTGCCGGTGGCCTCGCCCTGGCGCACGATGGCGCCGGTGTAGGCCGGCTTGCCCGCGCCCGCGTCCACCGGCAAGGACTCGCCGGTGAGCGCGGCCTGGTCCAGCGACACCGCGCCGTTGAACAGCAGCAGATCGGCCGGCACGATGTCGCCCGCGCGGATGTGCACCACATCCCCCGGTGCCACCTGCTCGGCGGCAATCTGCCGCCACTGCGCGTCGCGCAGCACGCGCGCGCTGACGTGCAACTGTTTGCGCAGCAGCGCCAGCGCGTCTTTGGCGCGCTGCTCCTGCACGAAGGCGACCACCGCGTTGAACACCAGCAGCACGGCGATCACCATCGCCTCCAGTCCGCGCCCGAGCAGCAGTTGCAGCACGATCACGGCTTCGAGCATCCACGGCACCGGCGCCCAGAACTTGACCAGCAGTTGCCGCCATGCGGGCACGACCTGATCGGCGATGGCGTTGGGGCCGAAGCGGGCGAGGCGTGCGGCGGCTTCGTCGGCGCTCAATCCCTTGGCGGGATCGGTCGCGGGCAGGCCGTCTGTCTGCGCAGACCGGGGCGGGGTTGGTGGAGTGTCCATGTGCGGCTTCCTGGCGCTGCGAGGCGGCGTTATCGCCTAATCACCTTATGGCCTGAAGGCGCGCGCTGCCTTGTTGATGCCTTCGCTGAGCAGGGGATGCGGAAACACGGTGTCGGCCAGTGCGCTCGCCGTGAGCCCTTGTTCGATTGCCAGCGCCAGCGGGGCGATGAGCTGCGCCGCGTCCATGCCGGCGATCTGCGCGCCCAGCAACAGGCCGTCTTTGCGGCTGAACACCAGTTTGATGAAGCCCTGGGTTTCGGCGTAAATCTGCGCGCGCGAATCTTGCGCATAGTCGTAGCGTGCAACGCTCACTTCGTCCGCACCCAATGCGGCTTCGGCCTGCGCCGCGGTGAGGCCGACATGCGCCAGCTCCGGCTCGGTGAACACCGTCATCGGCACGGCGTTGAAGTGCATGCGGTCCACCGCCTGCCCCCCGGCGGCAATGCAGTGCGCCGCCACCAGGCTTTGGCGCACGGCGGAATGAAACAGCATGCTGCGGCCGTTCACATCGCCCGGCGCCCACACCAGCGGATTGGTGGTGCGCAGCGATTCGTCCACCACCACATGGCCGTGTTTGTCGAGAGCGATGCCGAGTTGTTCGACGCCTTCGGGCAGCACCGGCACGCGGCCGGTGGCCATGAGCACGGCGTCGCCCTGCACGCTGCGCTCGCCGCTGCCTTGCTTGTAGCGCACATAAAACCCGTCGCCTTCACGCGCGATGCTCAGCACCTGTGCGGACAGCTCGATGCGCACGCGCTGCGACAGGCTGACATGCAAAAACGTCGCCAGCTCGGTGTCGAAACCGGGCAAGACTTGCGGCGCGTATTCCAGCACGGTGCACTCCACGCCCAGTGCCTGCAGCATGGACGCAGTCTCCACGCCGATATAGCCGCCGCCGATGACGATGAGATGGCGCGGCAGCGGCAGGTCGGCGCCGAGGCGGAACAGATCGTGCGAGGTCAGCGCCAGTTCGGCGCCCAGGATGGGCAGGCGCGCCGGCGCCGAGCCGGTGCCGAGTATCAGATGGCGGAAGCGCACGGCGTGCGCTGCGCCGTTGGGGATGTCGATGCGTGCCTGGTCTGCGGCGACGAGGATGCCGCGCCCCTGCACAAAAGCCACGCCACTTTGCGCGATTTCCTGCGCATGCTGCGTGTAGCGCGTGTTCTGCACCCGGTCCTTGTGCGCCAGGACTGCGCGCCAGTCCACCGCGGGTTTGCTGCCGCGCAGGCCAAAGCCGTCGAACTTGTCCGCGAGGCCGCGCACCAGCGCCGCCTCGCGGATCGCCTTGGACGGCACGCAGCCCTCGGCCAGACAGTCGCCGCCGAGGTTGCCGATGGGATCGACCATCAAGACCGACAAGCCGGCCTTGGCGAGAAAAAACGCACCGGGATAACCGGCGCCGCCCGCGCCGAGCACAAGAACGTCCACGCTGTCGGGCAGCGCGGCTGGCGGGGTTTGGAAAATGTTGGTCATACAAGACTCCATATAGGCACTGCACGCCGTGGCGGCGCGCGGAGATCAGTCTGTCGTTCGCTTTTTTTATCCGCTCCGCATCAGCCCAGCAGCGCGGCGGCCTGCAAGGCCATCACGCCTTCTTCATCAGTGGGCAGAGCGTAGGCAGGAACCGGGCTGTCGCCGTGGGTGATGCAGTTCTGTCCGGCGGCGTTGGCCAGCGGGTCGATGCGCAGGCCCAGCCAGGACAGGGCGGCGCACACCTCCTGCCGGATGCGCGCGCTGTGGGTGCCGATGCCGCCGGTGAACACCAGCGCGTCCAGCCCGCCGATGTCGGCGGCCAGCGCGCCAATGTGATGCACCACGCTGGCGGCGAACACCGCGATGGCCTTCTGGGCGTGCGCTGCGGTGCTGGCTTCGAGGGTGCGCATATCGCCGCGCAGGCCCGACACGCCCTTGAGCCCGCTGTCGTGGTAGAGCATGGCGGTGATGTCGCGCGCGTCGCGGTGTTCTTCGGTGATCCAGTGCAGCACCAGGCCGGGGTCGATGGTGCCGCTGCGGGTGGACATGACCACGCCGTCGAGCGCGGTGAAGCCCATGGTGGTGGCCACGCTGCGCAGTTGCCGCATGCCGCACAGACTGGCGCCGCCGCCCAGGTGGGCCACGACCACGGCGCCTTGCGCGCGCGCGCTGAGCAGGGGCGGCAGCTTGCGGCTGATCGCGTCGTAAGACAGGCCGTGAAAGCCGTAGCGTTTGAAGCCCTTGTCGTGCCAGGCGCGCGGAATGGCGTAGCGCCGGGAGGTGTCGGTCTGCGTGGCGTGAAACGCGGTGTCGAAGCAGGCGATCTGCGGTACGGCGGGCAGCCGGGCGGTGGCGGCGTCCACCCCGGCCAGCCCAGGCCCCTGATGCAGGGGTGCGAGGCTGCGCAGGGCGTCGAGCGCGGCGCGCACGTCGGTGCTGATGTGCTGCGCGCTGGTGAACTGCGTGCCGCCATGCACGATGCGGTGCGCCACGGCGGCGATCGGCCCGCAGTCTGCCGGGGCGATGAGTGTGTCGAGCAAGGCGTCCACTTCGGCGGGAATGTCGCCGCGCGGCTCGGCCGAGGCGGTGCGGTGCGACTGGCCCTGCGCGTCCGTCCAGCGCAGGGTGGCCTGGCCGTCGTGGCTGTCGATTTCGCCGCGCAGTTGCGCCGTTGGCAACTGCGGGCCCGCGCAGTCGGCCAGATTGAACAGGGCGAATTTCAGGCTGGCCGAGCCGGTGTTGAGGCAGAGCAGAGTGGGGGTGGGCATGGCGGTTTCCGTGCCGAGTTTCAGGCGGTTTGCGCTGGGTCGGGTGCGGCGCCTGCGGCGTCGATCTGGCCTGCGGCGCGCAGCAGCGCCTGGCGTTGCAGCACGGCCAGCGCGCAGGAGGCCAGGCGGGCTTCCACCCCGTCGGCGCGGCTGGTGAGAATGATGGGCACGCGGGTGCCGATCACCAGCCCGGCGATGGTGGCGCCGCCGAGATATTCGAGCTGCTTGGCCAGCATATTGCCCGACTCCAGATCGGGCGTGAGCAGGATGTCGGCCAGCCCGGCCACGGGCGAGGTGATGCCCTTGGTCTTGGCCGCCGCCAGTGACAGGGCGTTGTCGAACGCCAGCGGGCCGTCGAGGATGGCGCCGGTGATCTGGCCGCGATCGGCCATTTTGCACAGCGCCGCGGCGTGCAGCGTGGCGGCCATATTGGCATTGACGGTTTCCACCGCGGCGAGGATGGCCATGCGTGGCGTGGCAATGCCCAGCGCCTGCGCCAGATCGATGGCGTTTTGCGCAATGTCGCGCTTGGTGTCGAGATCGGGGTCGATGTTGATTGCGGCATCGGTGATGAACAGCAGGCGGTCGGCCGCGGGGGCGTCAATCACAAACACATGGCTGGCGCGGCGGCCGGTGCGCAGACCGGTTTGAGCGTCAAAGACGGCGTGCATCAGCTCGTCGGTGTGCAAAGCGCCTTTCATCAATGCGCCCACCTTGCCGCTGCGCGCGAGTTGCACCGCCAGTATGGCGGCGGCGTGGCTGTGCTCTGTGGGCATGAGCTGCCAGGGCGAGAGGTCGATGCCGGCGGCGTCTGCGGCGGCGCGGATGCGCGCCTCGGGGCCAATCCAGATGGGCTCGATCAGCCCGGCCTTTGCCGCGTCGATGGCGCCCTGAATGGAGACGGCATTGACCGGATGCACTACGGCCACGCGCATGGGATGCAGCCCGGCGCAGCCGTCGTGCGCCCTGGCCACCAAGGCGAGCAGACGCTGGCCGGGATCGACCAGATGCAGTTGCGGCAGATGGGTGCGCGGGCGGCTGATTTTTTCGGTGGGCGCCTGCACCAGCGCCTGGCCGGACGCAACGGTTTCGCCGCGCTGGTTGACCACCAGGCAGTCGAAGCGGATCTGGTGGGTGTCGGCAAATTTTTCGCGCGCAGTGACGGAGGCGGTCACCGTATCGCCCAGCATCACCTGCTGATGAAACGAGAGCGACTGATCGACGTAGATCGTGCCCGGCCCCGGCAGCTCGGTGCCGAGCAGGTTGGACAGCAGCGCACCGCTCCACATGCCATGCGCCACCACCTGATGAAACGGCGTGCTGCGGGCGAACTCCTCATCGACGTGCGAGGGGTTGGCATCGCCCGACATCACGGCGAAAGTGGAAATGTCGGCGCGGGTGAGGGTGCGCTGCAGCGAGGCGCTGTCGCCAGGGGCGATGTCGTCGAAGGTGCGGTTGCGGATCAGATCGGTCATGGCGGGGGCTCGGAGATTGGGGCGGCGGCGGTCAGCGCTGCAGGAGGTAATCGCCGGGAGCGTTGTCCAGCGGAGGGTGGCTCACACTGCCGCAGGCGGGCGGCGCGATGCGTTGGCCGCTGCCTTTGCTCACCAGCCAGCGCGTCCAGCGCAGCCACCACGACCCCTCTTCGGCCTGCGCCAGCTGTACCCAGTGGTCGGGGTCGGTATAGGGCCTGCCGCCAGGATGCAGTGACCAGCGGTAATGGCGGCGGGGATGGCCGGGTTCGCTCACGATGCCGGCGTTGTGACCGCCGCTGGTGAGCACGAAGGTGACTTCGGAGTCGGCCAGCAGGTGGATTTTGTAGACCGATTTCCACGGCGCGACATGGTCGGTTTCGGTACCGACGACGAACCAGGGCGTGGTGACGTTTTCCACCGCAACGGGTTTGCCATCGACCTTGTAGTGTCCTTCGGCCAGGGCGTTGCGCAGGTAGAGGCTGCGCAGGTACTCGCTGTGCATGCGGTAGGGCATGCGGGTGGCGTCGGCATTCCAGGCCATGAGATCGTTCATCGGCGCGCGTTCGCCCATGAGGTAGTCGCGCATGATGCGTGACCAGATCAGGTCGGACGAGCGCAGCATCTGGAAGGAACCGGCCATCTGCGTGGTGTCGAGGTAGCCCTGCGACCACATCAGGTCTTCGAGAAAGCTGACCTGGCTCTCGTCGGTGAACAGGGTGAGCTCGCCGGCTTCGGTGAAGTCGGTCTGCGCGGCAAACAGGCTCACGCTGGCCAGCCGTTCGTCGCCGCGCCGGGCCAGCGCGGAAGCGGCAATGGCCAGCAGCGTGCCGCCCAGGCAATAGCCGGTGGCGTGGACCTTGCGGTCCGGCACGATGGAGGTCACCGCGTCGAGCGCGGCAAAGGGGCCGAGGCGCAGGTAGTCCTCCATGCCCAGATCGCGCTCGTCCGCGCCGGGGTTTTTCCACGACACCATGAACACCGTGTGCCCCTGATCGACCAGAAACTTCACCAAAGAGTTGTGCGGCGACAGGTCGAGGATGTAGTACTTCATGATCCAGGCCGGAATGATGAGCACCGGCTCGGCGTGCACGGTGGGCGTGCTCGGGCTGTACTGAATGAGTTCCATCAGCCGGTTGCGCAGCACCACCTTGCCGGGCGTGGCGGCGACTTCATGGCCGGGGCGGAACTGCTCCACCCCGGCCGGCGGACGTTTGTCGGTGGCGCGCTGGACATCATCCTGCCAGTTGCGCAAGCCCTGCGCCAGATTGGCGCCGCCGGTGGACAGGGTGCGCTCCAGCACCTCGGGGTTGGTCCAGAAGAAATTGCTGGGCGAGAGCATGTCCATCCACTGCCGCGCCATGAAGGCCACAACCTGTTCGTGATGTGGTGACACGCCGCGCACCCCATGCGCGGCGGCGTCCACCAGTTGCTCACGCAGCAAAAAACGCTGGGCGATGAGGTTGAAGGGGAACTGCTGCCACTGCGGGGCGGCAAAGCGCCGGTCGGTTGCTGGCGGGGTGACGCAATCGGGGCAGGGGGTTTTGTCGGCGCGCAGCGCGTGTGCGCTTAGTTCGGCGGCGTAACGCAGCCATTGCTCCTGCATCTGCAGCGCCAGCGCCGCAAGGCTGGTCTGTTTTCCGGGCGACGCCGCCATGTGCATGCCCCAGTCGGCAAACGCCAGACCGAGCGCGGCGGGAGACAGCCCCAGCGTGGCTTTTGCCGAGAGCGCGTGAATGGCGCGGTCGATCAACTCGCGCATGCCCTGGTCGCGGTCTGGCGGGGTTTGTGGCGCGGCAACGGACGGCGGCAGAGGAATGATGGCTTGCGGCGCGGCAGCGACGGCAGGCTCGGGCAGAGGCGCTGGCGAGGCTGTGGCCAGCTTTAGAGTCGGCGCCGTTTTTGCGGCGTTGGCGGATGTGCCTGACCTGCGGCGCGCGGCGCGCCGGGGAGGGGGTTGAAGTTCACTCATCAGGCATCTCCTGGATAGATCAGCGCATTTGAATGTGGCGGTGCAGCATGGCGCTTGATATGCATCAAACCGGGGCGGTCTGCGAATGTAAGCGCGCCCCGCGCAATGCAACGCGGCGTGTCATGCGATTTGCATGGAGCTTGCTGCAAAATAGCACTCCATCATGAAATTACGAGAAAGCTGGTCATGCGCGTCACAGTCATAGGAGCGGGATACGTTGGGCTGGTCACTGCAGCCTGTTTTGCAGATGTGGGCAACCAGGTCACCTGCATCGAGCGCGACCCCGGCCGCCTGTCTGCGCTGCGCGAGCGCGCCGAAGTGCCGTTCTACGAGCCGGGCCTGAGCGATCTGGTGCGGCGCAACATCGAACAGGGCCGCCTGTTGCTGAGCCCGAGCATTGCCGAGGGTCTGCCGGGTTCGCAGGTCTGCTTCATCGCCGTGGGCACGCCGTCGCTGCCGGGCGGTCAGGCCGATCTGTCGCAGGTGGAAGGTGCGGCCACCGAAATCGGCCGCGCCATGACCGGGCCGCTGGTGGTGGTGCAGAAGTCCACCGCGCCGGTGGGCACCATTCCCAAGGTGCGGGCGCTGGCCGAGGCCGAACTGGCCGCGCGCGGCGTGAGCCACCGTTTGGGCGTGGTGAGCAACCCGGAATTTCTCAAGGAAGGCTCGGCCATCGAAGACTTCACCCGTGGCGACCGCATCGTGCTTGGCAGCGACGACCCGCAGGCCATCTCCACCATGCGCGAGCTGTACCGGCCGTTCAACCGCAATCACGAAAAAATCATGGTGATGGACGCCGCCAGCGCCGAGCTCACCAAATACGCCGCCAACGCCATGCTGGCCACGCGCATTTCATTCATGAATGAGCTGGCGCGTATCGCCGAAGCCGTGGGCGCGGACATCGAGCAGATCCGCAAAGGCATCGGCGTGGATCACCGCATCGGCAGTCATTTTCTCTATGCGGGGGCCGGCTATGGCGGCTCGTGCTTTCCCAAGGACGTGAAGGCGCTGGCGCACACCGCGCGCGAACTGGGTCTGCAGGCCGAACTGGTGGAAGCGGTGGAAGCGGTGAACCAGCGGCAGAAGTTGCGGGTGTTCGAGAAAATCAGCGACCACTACCAGGGCGCGCTGCAGGGCAAGACCATTGCCGTGTGGGGGCTGGCGTTCAAACCCAATACCGACGACATGCGCGACGCGCCCAGCCTGGACCTCATCACTGCCCTGTTACACGCGGGCGTGCGGGTGCAAACCTGGGACCCGGTGGCCGTGGAGATGGCGCAGCGCCTGCTGCCCGCGCAGGCCGGGCTGGAGTTTTCCAGCGACGCGGGCGCAGCACTTGCCGGGGCGGACGCGCTGGTGGTCATCACCGAATGGCATGCCTTCCGCTCTCCCGATTTCGGCGTGCTCGCAGCCACGCTCAAAGACCGGGTGGTGTTCGACGGCCGCAATATCTGGGACCCGGAATGCGTGCGCGCCTCGGGCCTGCGCTACTACGGCATCGGTCGCGGCTGAATTTTTGGGCATTTGGCGCTGCGTGTTGAAATCAAGCACGCTTGCGTGGCGAGTCTCGACCCCTGTAGCCTTTGACCGCCCCCAGCGCTTGCAGGCCCATCTTCTGCAGAAGCGCGCGCACATGCAGCCGACCGACCTGCAGGCCCTCGCGGCGCAGGGCACGGACGATCTGGCGCGATCCCATGAA
>JAFGXB010000158.1 GCA_016936875.1 Burkholderiaceae bacterium
AACCGTTTCAAATATCCAAGTTTGCCGCCCGGAGTGCGTTGGTTTCGATGAAGTCGCGGCGGGGTTCGACTTCGTCACCCATGAGCATGGTGAACACGCGGTCGGCTTCAATGGCGTCGTCGATCTGTACACGCAGCAAGCGGCGCACTGCCGGGTCCATGGTGGTTTCCCAGAGCTGCTCGGGGTTCATTTCGCCCAGGCCCTTGTAGCGCTGGCGGCCAACGGTGTTTTCGGCCTGGCGGATGAGCCAGTCCATGGCGTCGCGGAAGCTGGCAACGGTGGCTTCCTTGGCGTTGTCGCCGTTGCCGCGCCGCACGGTGGAGCCTGCGGCGATGAGGCCATGGAAGGTCTGCGTGGCATGGGCCAGCACGGCAAAGTCGGCCCCGTGAACGAAGTCGGCGTGCAGCACGGTGGATTTGAGGTTGCCGTGGTGACGACGCACGATGCGCAGATACGGTTTTTCGGTACGCGGGTCGACCTCGGCCAGCACCTGCGGCGCTTCGCCGTGGTCGGTGTGCTGCGCCAGATGGGCCGCAAGCGCGTCGGCGCTGGCCTGGGCGGCATGGTCGAGGTCGATGACCACGCCGTCAACGATGGCACGCAGCGCCTGCTCGTCCATGAACACGCCGAGACGGGCGATCACGGCTTCAGCCAGGACATGCTGGCGTGCGAGTTGTTCGAGGGTTTCGCCTGCCAGCGGCGCGGGGGTGTCTGGACGGTGGATGGCGGCGTCTTTGAGCGCAACGCGCAGCAGATAGGCGTCGAGTTCGGTGCCGTCTTTCAGGTACTGCTCGTCCTTGCCGTGCTTGACTTTGTACAGCGGCGGCTGGGCGATGTAGATGTGCCCGCGCTCGACGATTTCTGGCATCTGGCGGAAGAAGAAGGTGAGCAGCAGTGTGCGAATGTGCGCGCCGTCGACGTCGGCGTCGGTCATGATGATGATGCGGTGGTAGCGCAGCTTGTCGATGTTGAAGTCGTCCTTGCCGATGCTGGTTCCCATCGCCGTGATGAGGGTGAGGATTTCGTTGCTGGTGAGCAGTTTCTCGAAGCGCGCTTTTTCAACGTTGAGAATCTTGCCGCGCAGCGGCAGGATGGCCTGGAATTTGCGATCGCGGCCCTGCTTGGCCGAGCCACCGGCGGAGTCGCCCTCCACCAGATACAGCTCGCACAGGGCGGGGTCTTTTTCCTGGCAGTCGGCCAATTTTCCGGGAAGGCCCAGGCCGTCCATCACGCCTTTGCGACGGGTCATTTCGCGCGCCTTTCGCGCGGCTTCGCGGGCGCGGGCGGCGTCGATGACCTTGCCGCAGATGATCTTGGCGTCGGTCGGGGTTTCGAGCAGATAGTCGGAGAGTGCCTTGGCCACCAGATCTTCAACCGGGCCGCGCACTTCGCTCGATACCAGCTTGTCCTTGGTCTGGCTGCTGAACTTGGGATCGGGCACCTTGACTGACAGCACGCAGGTGAGGCCTTCGCGCATATCGTCGCCGCTGATTTCGACCTTGGCTTTTTTCGCCAGCTCGTTGTCGTCGATGTATTTGTTCATCACCCGCGTCATCGCGGCGCGCAGGCCGGTGAGGTGAGTGCCGCCATCGCGCTGGGGAATATTGTTGGTGAAGCACTGCACGGTCTCGGCGTAGCCGTCATTCCACTGCATGGACACTTCGATGCTGATGTTGGTGCCCACTTCCGAAGCTTTTTCGGCCTGTGCGTAGAAGATGTTGGGATGCAGCACGCTCTTGCCGCGGTTGATGTATTCGACAAAACCCTTCACGCCACCGGAGAAGGCAAAGTTTTCTTCCTTGCCCTGGCGTTCATCGACCAGACGGATCTTGACGCCGTGGTTGAGGAAAGACAGCTCGCGCAGGCGCTTGGCCAGGACTTCGTAGTGGAAATCCACCGTGGTGAAAATTTCGGTATCGGGCAGGAAGTGCACTTCGGTGCCGCGCTTGTCGGTCTTTCCGGTGACGGGCGCAGCGGAAACCTGTACACCGTCGATCTCCTGAATTTGCCGGTTCTGCAGCGCGCCGCGGGCAAATTCGAGGGTGTGCACCTCGCCGTCGCGGCGCACCACCAGACGCAGCCATTGCGACAGGGCGTTGACGCAGCTCACTCCCACGCCGTGCAGGCCGCCGGAGACCTTGTAGCTGTTCTGGTTGAACTTGCCACCGGCGTGCAGCTCGGTCAGGGCAATTTCAGCGGCGCTGCGTTTGGGTTCGTGCTTATCGTCCATCTTCACCCCAGTGGGGATGCCGCGGCCGTTGTCGGTCACGCTGATGGAGTTGTCGGAATGGATGGTGACAACGATGTCGTCACAGAACCCAGCCAGCGCTTCGTCGATGGAGTTGTCAACGACTTCGAATACCAGATGGTGCAGACCGGTGCCGTCTGACGTGTCGCCGATATACATACCGGGACGTTTGCGCACCGCTTCGAGTCCCTCCAGGATTTGAATGGAATTTTCGCTGTAGCTATCGTTTTTCGGTTCGTTCATCAGAGACTTTCAAAGCAGGTTCCGTTGAAATAAACGGAAGTAAAAGCAGAAACGCGTTGTTCGTGTTTTTTGCGGCTCTCAAGAAAACGCAGGGCCGCCCCAAGTCTTCTTGACCCCCATGGGGGGCGGGTCGGCGAGCCGACCTGGGGGCGCTCAAATCCGCATCGGCATGACCACGTATTTGAAATTGGGCTCGTCCGGCATCGTGAACAGGGCGCTGCTATTGCCATCCTGCAGTTCGAGGCGGACCTGCTCGGTGGGCATATTGGCCAGCGCGTCGATGAGATAGGCGATGTTGAAGCCGATTTCAATGGAGTCGCCACCATAATCGATGTCGATCTCTTCCTGCGCTTCTTCTTGCTCGGCGTTGATGGAGGTCAGCCGCAACAGTCCGGGCTCCAGGTTGACGCGCACGCCTTTGAACTTGTCATTGGTCAGAATGGCCACGCGCTGCAGGGCCGATTGCAATGTGGTGCGTTCCACCAGCAGCATATTGCGGTGGCCCTTGGGCACCACACGCTGGTAGTCGGGAAACTTGCCTTCGATGAGCTTGCTGGTGAATTCCAGGCTATCCAGGCTCAATCTGGCCTGATTGCTGGCCAGGGCAATGTCGATCATCGCCTCATCTTCGTCGCCGAGCAGGCGGGAGAGTTCCAGCACGGTTTTGCGCGGCAGAATGATTTCGCGGCGCTCCACGGCCGTTTCGAGCTTGGCAGTCGCCAGGGTCATGCGGTGGCCGTCAGTGGCCACCAGATGCATCTGGTGGCCTTCTGCGACCCACAACATGCCGTTGAGGTAGTAGCGGATGTCATGCTGCGCCATGGCGAAATGCGTCAGGCCAAGCAGGCGCTTGAGCAGTTTTTGCGGCAGGCGCAATACCTGATCGCTGAAATCGCTTGCGGCACGCACCAGCGGAAAGTCTTCGGCCGGCAGGGTTTGCAGGCTGAAACGGCTTTTTCCGGCGCGCACCGTCATTTTTCCTTCTGCCCATTCCAGCGTCACATTGCCAGCGGCTGCAGCGCGCAGGATGTCGAGCAGTTTGCGCATATTGACGGTGATGGCGGTGTCTTCCGTACTGGTCTGAACAGACTCTCCCGCTTGCAGACGAATCTGCACCTCCATATCGCTGGTGGTGAACTGCGTACCTTGCGCGTTGTGCTGGATGAGCACATTGGCAAGGATGGGCAAGGTCTGGCGCCGCTCAACGATGCCTGCCCCCTGGCCCAGCATCTTGAGCAAGTCATCACGCGAAGAGGTCAATCTGTTCATTCTTTCTTTTCCTTTATTCAGAATAGAAGTGATAGTAAGGGGCGGCTTGTGTTGTGGATAAGACAAAAAGCGCTGAATTGATGCGGGTTGGAACGCAATTCAGGTCTGTGGATAAGTACCAGGCAGAAAAAGGATGGTTGAGAACAACTTGAACCAAAACCCGCAGGCACCCGACTTGTCCAGAAACTCTCCACACGCTGTGCAACGACTTGTTCTTTGACTGTGTTTTTCAAGGATAGCCAGGTCTTGCGACTGGGGGCGGGGCGGATTTTTTCAGGAAGACATCAAGCTTTCAGGGTCTGCTCCAGAACGTGAAGTTGCTGATTGAGTTCTTGTAATTTGGTGCGCTCCAGCCCAATTTTTCGCACGGCGTGGAGCACGGTGGTGTGGTCACGACCGCCAAAGAGCTCACCGATCTCTGGCAGGCTTTTATGTGTGAGTTCCTTGGCCAGATACATGGCGATCTGTCGAGGGCGCGCAATGCTGGCCGGGCGTTTTTTGGAATACATGTCCGCGACCTTGATCTTGTAGAAGTCGGCCACGGTTTTCTGGATGTTTTCCACCGACACCTGACGGTTTTGCAGGGAAAGCAAATCCTTGAGCGCTTCCTTGGCCAGGCTGATGGAGACGTCTTGTCCGCTGAAGCGGGCGTAGGCCAGAATTTTGCGCAGCGCGCCTTCGAGTTCGCGCACATTGGAGCGCACGTTCTTCGCAACAAAAAACGCCACTTCTTCCGGAAGATTCATCAGCTCGGCATCGGCCTTGCGCAGCAGAATGGCCACGCGCATTTCCAACTCCGGCGGCTCGATGGCGACGGTCAGCCCGGAATCGAAGCGCGAGACCAGGCGCTGATCCATCTCCCGCAATTCCTTGGGATAGGTGTCACTGGTGAGAATGATTTGTGAGCGCTTGGTGATCAGCGCCTCGAAGGCGTAGAAAAATTCTTCCTGCGTTTTGTCCTTGCCGGCAAAGAACTGCACATCATCGATGAGCAACAGGTCAAGCGAGTGGTAGTAGCGCTTGAACTCCTCAAACGCCTTACGCTGGTAAGCGCGCACCACTTCACTGACAAACTGTTCGGCTTGCAGATAACGAATGCGGGCACCCGGCTGTTGCGCAAGCAAGGCGTTGCCGACCGCATGCATCAAATGGGTTTTGCCCAAACCGACGCCGCCATAGATGAACAACGGGTTGTAGGAACGACCGGGGTTTTCCGCCACCTGAATGGCGGCAGCGCGGGCAAGTTGATTGGCCTTGCCGGTGACCAGTGTTTCAAAACTCAACATGGGATTGAGGCGTGAGCGTTCCAGCGCGTCGGCCTCCACCGACTCTTTTACCGCCTGGAGTTGCGAGGCGCTTTGCTGCCCGGAAGCGTTACCGGTTTTATCGTCGGCCTGCCCGGTGCGGGTGGTCTGCGCGCCGTCATGGGCGGAATGCACTCCTTGCCCATTGCTGTGATGCATTGCAGCGCGGGCGGGTACTTTTTGCACAACAAAATCGACCTGGACGGGGCGCCCCATGATGGTGCTGAGAGATTCTGTGATGCGCGCGGCGTATTGCGAGCGCAACCAGTCGAGCTTGAAGCGATTGGGGACGTTCAGGATGGCGATGCTGCCGTCTTCACTCCAGACCGGAGCGGACAACGGTTTGATCCACGCAGCAAATTGTTGATCGGGAATGACTGTCGCCAGTTGGGCGCAGCATTGCTGCCAGGAATGTTCGTGAGTCATGCAGGAAACGGGGTGGCGGTAGAGAGTCCGATGCCCGCAGAGAGAAGCGGCATCTTTCGGAAATGGCGGTTGTTTTTTTGGATGACCGATTTCGCAGCAGTGCAAAAAGGAGCGACGCGGAGAACAGTGCAAAAGGGCCGTATGAACCATAAAGGATCTTGAGAGCGCCCCCAGACCTGTCGCTGCGCGTCAGGCACCCCCGAGGGGAAGAAACACTTGGGGTGGCCCCGTGTGCTTCCCATGCGGTCGTGTCATGGCGTTTACTAGAACGGGCAGTTTAACTCCGCAACCCAAGTTATCCACAGTCTGGGAACGCATTTTTTTGAGTACGAGATCAGGGCGGCGGCGTGGCACGCAGATCAAAAAAATCTGCAGCGTCATGTCATTGCGGCGCTGGGCCGAAGCAAAAAATTGACAAACTGCGCGATCGTTAGTCCAATGGAGAGCTTTTTTTCCAAATAGCGCAAGTGGCCGGTTGGCGAACGACAGGAAAATCGCGGCAACCCGTGGGGTGCCTGGGATGGCCTGGCCCCGAAAAAGAAGAGATTGCAGCGTTCTGCAATCAATGATTTGAACTGAGTTTTTTCTGGCTTGAATCAATTTAGCCAGAATTTTTAATTAAGGTGAGTTTCATGAAACGTACTTATCAACCTTCGAAGACCCGCCGTCAGCGCACGCATGGCTTTTTGGTGCGTATGAAGACCCGCGGTGGCCGTGCGGTCATCAAGGCCCGCCGTGCCAAGGGCCGCAAGCGTCTTGCCGTTTGAACGCTCCCGGGGTCGGTTCACCGACCCATCCCCTCAAGGGGAACAAGGAAACTTGTGGCGAGGCTGCGTTTTCTTGAGCGGTTTTCTGACTTCGGCGCGTTCTGGCTGGCGAGTAGTCATTTTCAAGCGCGCTGCTGACCCGGCTTATGGACATCGCATACTGACGCAGTTGCCCGGACGATCATGGCCGATCTGTGCAGCGGGCGTTCAAACGCCTTGAAAGTCGAGATGTTGCGGCAACCCGAAGCGTTTGCCGCGTCTTTTGCTGCGCGTTACGCGCAGCAAGCGGAGTTTCGGTTGCATTACCGGGCCGCGCCGACCGAATGGCTTGGGGCGACATCAGCGCCCAGGTTGTGCTGGCTGGGTTTGGTCATCCCCAAGAAATTTTGCAAGCATGCCGTGCGGCGCAACCTGATCAAGCGGGTGATGCGCCAGGCGCTGCGCGAATTGGCGCTCCCGCCTTTGGCGGTGATGCAGGCGCCGGTGCTCATGCTGCGATTGACGCGAAAACTTCCGGCAGATTTCCGCAGTGCGCGCTCTCCGGCCCTGCTCGCTTATGTGCAGCAGGCGGTGAACGCTTTGCTCAGGTCCTGGATCGAACGCGCTTTCGTCGTTCCAGAGCAAGGTGTTGCATGAAACAGTTGTTGATCGGTCTGGTGCGTTTGTACCGCGTGCTGCTCAGCCCCTGGGTGGGCGGGCAATGCAGGTTTTATCCCACCTGCTCGGCTTATACCATCGAGGCGCTCGAGCGGCATGGTGCGGCGGCCGGTAGTTATCTGGGAGCCGTGCGAATTTTGCGCTGCCAGCCCTGGTGCCAAGGGGGGCATGAGCCCATTCCTGCGCAGTTCACCTGGGCGCCCTGGCGTCACCGCGCCGACGAGATGGACGACTTCAGTCAGGCGAACGATGCCGACGTAGAGGCACCGTCACCTCAGCCCATGCACAATAGCGCGTCTTTGCCGGGAGAAACGGTTCCGCACGGCTCGCCTGAGTCCAGCGCTGCGGTGCCGAAGTCTGCGGCGTCCCTCCTCTCTTCCAAGCCCTGAGTTTCCCGGGCGCTTCTGCTTCACTACAACAGGATTTGCGTATGGATCTCCGCCGTTCGGTACTCTGGGTGGTATTCACCATGTCGATGATTTTTCTGTACAACTCCTGGCTGCGCTACAACGGCGAGACGGATTTGTTCGGAACGCCGCCAGCCCACCCGGCGCAAGTTGCAAGCGCGCCGCCCAGCGCGGTGCCTCAGGCGGCGCCGAGCGCTGCGGCACTGCCCGGCACGTCCTCGGCCGCGGCACCTTTGACCGCTCCGGCCACTACGGCGGCCGCGGAGCCCGCCGCGCTGCTCACGACCATCCGCACCGATTTGATGGACGTGAAGATTTCTTCGCGCGGCGGCAATCTGGTGTATCTGAAGCTGCTCAAGTATGAGAGTCGCAGCGAGCCGGGCAAGAACGTGGTGCTGTTCGACGATTCGGCCAATAACAAGTACATGGCGCAATCCGGGCTGATTGGCGGCGATTTCCCCAATCACGAGACCGAGATGACGGTGCTGCCCGGCCCGCGCGACCTGGGCGATGCCAAGACGCTGCAGGTCAAGCTGGTCTCTCCCGATCTGGGAGGCGTCAAGCTCGAACGCACCTACACCTTCACCCGCGACAGTTATGTGGTGAACGTGCAGAACACCATCACCAATACCGGCACGGCACCGGTGAGCCCGCAGATGTATATGCAGATCGTGCGCGACGGCAACACGCCGCCCGGCGATGAGTCGCACTTCTATCACACCTACACCGGCCCGGCGTACTACGACAACGCCAATAAGTTTCAGAAGTTCGAGTTCAAGGATCTGAAGACCTCGGATGTGCCGAAGAAAGTGGATAGCGGCTGGGTGGCGATGATTCAGCATTACTTTGTGTCCGCCTGGGTGCCGCAGCCGTATGACGGCCCGCGCGATCTGTACACCCGCAAGCTGGGCGAGAATCTGTATGCCGTGGGCGTGATCCAGCCGCTGGCGCAAATTGCGCCAGGCAAGAGCATCAGCACCGATGCCAAGCTGTTCGTCGGCCCGGAACTCGAGAGCACGCTCGGTGCGCTCGCCCCCGGTCTTGAACTGGTGAAAGACTATGGCTGGGTGACCATTCTGGCCAAGCCGATTTTCTGGCTGCTGGAGATGATCCACAAGGTGGTGCAGAACTGGGGCTGGTCCATCATTGTGCTGACCCTGCTGATCAAGCTGGCGTTCTTTCCGCTCACGGCGGCGAGCTACAAGTCGATGGCGCGGATGAAAGCCGTCGGCCCGCGCATCACCGCGCTGCGAGAGTCGTACAAGGGCGATCAGACCAAGATGAATCAGGCCATGGTCGAGCTGTACCGCAAGGAAAAAATCAATCCGCTGGGTGGCTGTCTGCCCATCGTGATTCAGATTCCTGTTTTCATTGCGCTGTATTGGGTGTTGCTGTCCAGCGTGGAACTGCGCGGCGCGCCGTGGATTCTGTGGATTCATGACCTGTCGGCCAAGGACCCGTACTACATCCTGCCAGCCATCATGACGGCAACGTCTTTCTTGCAGGTCAAGCTCAACCCGACGCCGCCCGACCCGATGCAGGCGCGGCTGATGTGGATCATGCCGGCTGCGTTTTCCATCATGTTCTTCTTCTTCCCCGCCGGGCTGGTGTTGTACTGGTTGACCAACAACTCGACCTCCATTGCGCAGCAATGGTTCATCAACAAGAAGATGGGCGTGGGTGTGCTGACCGACACCCCGACCAGCACGCCGGCCAAGTAAGGCGAGGCGGATTTGGCCAGCGGCGGCGCGCAGCCATGAATCCCCTCGCGCAGGACGCCGATCCGGTGGTGGCCATTGCCACCGCGCCAGGACGGGGTGCGGTGGGCATCGTGCGGGTTTCCGGAAAATCTCTTGCCGCGCTGGCCCGCGGCATTGCTGGGCGTGAGCTGACACCGCGCCACGCCACCTATCTGCCGTTTGCCGACGGCGAGGGCGGCATCATCGATCAGGGACTGGCGCTGTTTTTTCCCGCGCCACATTCCTACACCGGCGAAGACGTGCTGGAGCTGCAGATCCACGGCGGCCCTGTGGTGCTCCAGCTCCTGATGGCGCGTCTGCTGGAATTGGGCCGCGAGATGCGCCTGCGTGTGGCGCAGCCTGGTGAATTCACCCGTCGCGCCTTTCTCAACGGTAAGCTCGATCTGGCGCAGGCGGAAAGCGTGGCCGACCTGATCGATGCTAGCACCGAAGCCGCTGCGCGCAGCGCCACGCGGGCGCTGGCAGGTGAGCTGTCCAAGGCGGTGCATGGACTGGCTTCACAGCTCGTGGCGCTGCGTCTGCTGGTTGAGGCGACGCTCGATTTTCCCGAAGAAGACATCGATTTTTTGCGCCAGGCACACGCGGAGCAACGCCTGCAGGCCTTGCAGCAAACGCTGCAGCAAGTTCAGGACAGGACGCGGCAAGGGGTTTTGTTGCGCGAGGGACTGAATGTGGTGCTGGCCGGCCAGCCCAATGTTGGCAAGAGTTCACTGCTCAACGCCTTGGCGGGTGCAGAGCTGGCCATCGTCACCCCCATTGCGGGAACCACACGCGACAAGGTGAGCCAGACCATCCAGATCGAAGGGGTGCCGCTGCACATCAGCGACACCGCAGGCCTGCGCGACAGCGCTGACGCGGTGGAGCGCATTGGCGTGGCGCGCAGCTGGGACGCCATCACAGGAGCGGACGTGGTGCTGTTTCTGCACGATCTGACCCGGCTGCAGGCGCCAGGGTATGCGCAGGCGGAGGCCGACATCGCGCGCGGCCTGCCCGGCGGAGTACCGCTGCTGCATGTGTTCAATAAGAGCGACCGGGTGGACTTGGCGCAAGCCGAGCAGCAACTGGCGCAGGCCTGGGCGCAATGGGGTCTGCCGATCGGCGAGGGGGTGTGGATTTCCGCCGCGCAGGGCGACGGATTGCAGGAGCTGCGCCACTCCTTGCTGCAACTGGCCGGGGGGCGGCAAGGCAGCGAAGGCGTGTTCATCGCACGGCAGCGGCATGTGCAGGCGCTGGAACGCACCCGCGGCCATCTGGACGCGGCAGTCAAACTCATCGCCCAGGACGCGAACGCGCCCCTTGACCTATTGGCCGAAGAGTTGCGGTTGGCGCATCAGGCGCTGATGACCATCACTGGAGAATACACCCCGGATGATTTGCTCGGGGCGATTTTTTCCAGCTTCTGCATCGGCAAATAACGCCAGGCCTGGCTGCGCTCTGGGCGCCCTCGGGGTGCCTTACTGGCCCGCCCCCGCATGTCCTTGAGATGGGCGCTATGCGCGCCGCGGCGATAGACTTTGCGCGTTCAGGATGCCGCTTCTGTCGCCAGCGGAAAATTGCGCAATGGCGTGGAACGCCTGCGTGAACAATTGTTCGTAATGCTGCTGTTCAACAAAACCGATGTGCGGCGTGCAGATAGCGTTTTCCAGCCGCAACAAGGGGTGGCCCTGCAAAATCGGCTCGGCCTCGAACACATCAACCGCGGCCAGGCCCGGACGCCCGCGGTTGAGCGCGGCGACCAGCGCATCCGGCGCCAGCAATTCCGGCCGGGCGGTATTCACCAGCAGGGATGTGGGCTGCATCAGCGACAGATCGGCCAACGTGATGAGGCCGCGCGTGGCCTCATTCAGGCGCAAGTGCAGGCTGAGCACATCGCTGGTGGCGAACAGATCTTCCCGCGAAGCGCAAGCGCGCAGCCCATGTTCTGCGGCCAGCGCGCGCGACGCCTCGCTGCCCCACACCTGGACCTGCATGTCAAAGGCCTGGCCATAGCGCGCCACGCGCTGACCAATGCGGCCGTAGCCCCAGATGCCCAGGGTTTTACCCGCAAGGCGCTGTCCCAGGCCAAAGTTGGGCGGCATGGATTGCGATTTCAGGCCGGCCTGTTGCCACGCACCATGCTTCAGGCTGGCGATGTATTGCGGCAGACGGCGCATGGCGGCCAGCACCAGCGCCCAAGTCAGCTCAGCGGTCACGCAGGGATCGGTCTGGCCTTCGGCCACGGCAATGCCCAGATCGGAGCAGGCTTGCACATCCACATGCGGGCCAATGCGTCCCGTCTGCACCACGAGTTGCAGCTTGGGGCATTTTTCCAGCAACTGCCTGGAAAGCACAGAGCGTTCGCGAATCAGCACCAGCGCCTGCGTGTCACGCAAACGCACGCTGAGTTGCCCGACGCCCTTGACGGTGTTGTTGAAAATCTTGAGGTCATGACCTTCCAGGTGTTGTGCGCAGTCGAGCTTGCGCACAGCGTCCTGATAGTCATCAAGCACGGTGATCTGCATGGAAGTCCGTTCCGTGGTGAACCAGAGCCAGGCAGTGTAGACCCTTACTCCCGACACGCAGAATGCGCCCGCGCGCCCCTGTCTTGGTATTGACCCGATCAGGAGTTTCCCGATTTTGCTGCGGCGCAGCTTGCGCCGCGCACGGCGCGCAGAATATAAGCCTGTCTTGATATATGCCTGTCTGCTGTCCGGTAGCGGGAAGGATGCGGAACGGGTCAGACAACACGGAGGCTGGAATGGATGTCAAAGGGAAATGGTTGTTGCCGACAAGCCCGCAAAAAACCTGGGAGGCGCTCAACAACGCGGACGTGCTCAAGACCTGCATCCCGGGTTGTGAGTCGATTACAGACACCGGAGCGGGACACTTCGAGATCGTGCAAGTCTTGGCGGTGGGCGGGTTCAAAACCCGGTTCAGCAGCACGTTGACGTTGGAAGACCCCAATCCGCCGCATAGCTATGTCCTGCGTTTTGAAGGCAATGCCGGGAGTGCAGGCTTTGGCTTGGGGCGCGCGTTGGTGGCGCTGCAACCCACCCCCGATGGCGGCACGCAAATGAATTACCAGGCCACCGCCGAGGTGGGCGGAGCGATTGGCCAGCTCGGCAAAGGGACGGTGGACAGCACGGCGCAAAGCCTGGCGGAAACCTTCTTTTCCCGCTTCGATCAGGTCATGCGCGGACAAATCCCGGTGGATGACGGCGCCGGCGTGCTCGACCGGCTGTGGAGCATGATGCCGCCCTGGGGCTGGGCCGTATCCACCCTGGTTCTGGTGTTTATTGTGTACTGGGGCCTGCACGGCACCTGGTAATCAAAGTGAACCGGAGGCCCAACGGAGTGCCCCCAAGTTACGCCTCGTGACACCTCTGGCTGGCCTAGCCTGATATCCCGGCATAGGATGGTTAGACACAAGGAGCAACTTTGCTCCACGCAAGGCTTGGCCTTGTCCGCCGCTGAGCAGATGCAGCCTATCGCTGGACAACCCAGGCTTTGTGAAAACCAGTCATTTAGGCGCACCCCAGGAGACCCGCATGAAACTCTCAAAACGCTTGTTAAGCATCACAATTAGCGCACTTTTTGTTGTAGGAACCCCGGCGTTTGCCGCCAAACCCGTTTTAATTGGAGTGCAGGCACCGATTACGGGGCAATATGCCAACGAAGGGCAGGGTATTGCCGATGCGGTCAAACTGATAGTCAAGCAGGTTAACGCCAAGGGCGGCCTGCTCGGGCATCGGCTGGAAGTCAAAGTCTGCGATGACCAGGGAGAGGCCGCACCAGCTGCCATTTGCGCGCGTCAACTGACCAATGATGGTGTGTTGGCGGTCATTGGGAGCTACACCAGCGGCGCGGCGCTGGCCGCGCAGCCGGTTTATGCGCGCGCCAACATCATTCAGACTTCTGATGGCACGAGCGACGAACTAACCGCCAGAGGCTACAAAACGTTCTTCCGCAACGCTCCCCCAAATAGCGCTGAAGCACTGTTCACCGCCGGTTATTTCAAAGCGATGGGCTATAAGCGTATTGCTGTGCTGACGGATCATTCGAGTTTTTCAACCGGGCTCGCCGATGCCGTCGTGGCGGACTCGAAAAAAGAGGGCATTGATGTCCTGGACAAGGCTTTTATCAGCGCAGGCTCGCAAAACTACACGCCCGTATTGACAAAGTTGAATGCACTCAATCCACAGGTTATTTACTTCGCGGGCTATTACACGGATGGTGGATTGATTAAGGCGCAAATGGAGCAGCTTGGCATGAAGGCCAAGTTTGTCGGCGGTGATGCGAATCAGAACGTGGCATTTGCAAAAATTGCGGGCAATGCAGCGGCCGGAGCGGTGATCATCAATGTGCCGGCACCACAAGATTTACCTTATCCGGCCGCCAGGCAGTTTTTGGAGGAATTCAAGACAGCCTACGGACATGAACCGCCCAGCATTTTCACCCTGACCAACGCCGACGGTTTGCGTGCTATTTTGTACACGGCCGAAAAAATAAAAAGTGTCGCGGCAGACAAACTAATTCCGGCCTTGCACAAACTCACTAATTTCGAGGGTCTTACAGGGACGTTCTCCTGGAACGCAGTGGGCGAGCGTACCGGAAGCCCCTATGTCGCTTTTGAAGTGACGCCCACTGGGGGATACAAGATCACCTATCCCGCCTCCGCGGTTGCGAAGTAAAAACTTGGGGCTCTGACTGCGTTCGGTAGTCGATTGAACAAAGCCAGAGCCGTGACGGTTTGAACGCCACGGGAGGAAGATCTCATGCTGAGCACTTTGCTGCAGCAACTCATCAACGGTTTGACCGTTGGCGGGATTTACGCCTTGATTGCACTGGGCTACACCATGGTCTATGGCGTGCTCAAGCTGATCAACTTCGCGCATGGTGACTTATGTATTTTCGGTGCCTATATAGGGTTGGTTGCACTAGGCATGGGCACAAGCAGCGGCCAGAGTCATCTTTTTCTACTTGCTGGTGCGTTCATTCTCGCCGCAGTGGTTGTCGCCGCGGCCGGTCTGGTACTGGAGTTCACTGCATATCGCCCGCTGCGTAAGGCGGACCGACTGTCGGCCGTGGTTTCCGCACTGGGGGCGTCGTTGTTCATTGAGAACGGCATCATGATCATTTGGGGGCCGCAATTGCGGGTATTTCCCAGTAATCTGCTTCCTGCGATGCACTGGGAGGTTGCCGGTGCGCGGATCGACCTGATTCAGGTGCTCATCATGCTCGGTTCCGCGCTCATGATGGCCTTGCTTTACTGGTTTGTGCACCACACACGTTTTGGCACAGGGATGCGCGCTTCCGCCAGTGATCAAGACGCCGCGCGCTTAATGGGCATCAACGTGAATCGCGTGATCGCCAGCGTGTTCGTCATTGGTCCTGCCATCGGCGCCATAGGCGGTTTGTTCATTGGTTTGTATTACAGACAGGTGTATTTCACTATGGGGTGGAATTACGGCCTGAGCGCCTTCATTGCGGCGATCATCGGGGGGATTGGAAATATTCCCGGGGCGATGCTTGGCGGGGTGCTTCTGGGGCTGTTCAACGCGCTGGCGGCCGGGTTCATTTCCAGTTCATGGCAAGAGGCCATCACGTTTGCTCTATTGATTGGAATTTTGTTGATTCGGCCAACCGGGCTTCTTGGCGAGCGCGTGGCGGAGAAGGTATGAATGCTTTGGGGAGATTGCTGCGCAATGGCTGGGTTGGTGCCGTACTTTGGGTTATCGGTTTAGGCATTCCTCTGTTGCTTGACCAGACCTGGGTCTTTATCGCGGCGCTGTTCGCGGTTTACGCCATCGTGGCCCTCAGTCAGGACATTGTGCTGGGAAGGGCCGGCATGTTCGATATGGGGCATGCGGTCTATTTTGGAGTCGGCGCCTATGTCACTTCGATATTAAATACGCATTTCAACTGGCCTATTTTTGCGACCTGGCCAATTGCAATCCTACTTGCTGCACTGATTGGCGCGATGCTGGCGGCGCCGATTGTTAAATTGCGTGGAGATTATCTACTGGTCGCGACAATCGGTTTCAACGCGATTTTTGTCTTGGCGTTGAAGAACAATCTCGGGCATCTGACTGGTGGTTCGGACGGAATTTTTGGGATTGGCGTGCCGAGTTTGTTCGGTCATGCGCTTTCGAGCCAGAACGCCCAATTCTGGCTCGACTGGCTGGCGTTTGCTGTAGTTCTGCTTCTGATCCGAAATCTGGATCGATCCCATTTGGGCCGTGTGTTGACTTACCTCAAGCACGATCAGTTGGCGGCAACCACTATGGGTATTGATGCTCGCGCCTATCGGGTATTGGCGTTTGCACTGGGTGCCGCATTAGCCGGATTCGCCGGCACCTTATTCGCCACGTTGATGGCTGCCGTGAGTCCGGGGGCATTCGTGTTTACCGAGTCCGTCACTCTGTTTGCCATCGTGCTCGTTGGTGGTCAGGGGTCGATTCCTGGTGTGCTGTTGGGTACGGTGTTGATGTTTGTGGTGCCGCAAATCTTTCGCGGTTTCGCGGAATATCGTTACTTCGTATTCGGTATCGCAATGGTGGTTGTGATGGTCTTGCGCCCGCAGGGCATCTGGCCGCGGCGAGGGGAAAGATGAGCGAGGCGCTATTGCAACTCAAGGGTGTCGGCATTCGCTTTGGCGGCCTGGTGGCGGTGGCCGATCTGGGCTTTGCTGTGGAAAAGGGCAGCGTGATTGGTTTAATCGGCCCAAATGGTGCGGGCAAGACGACTGCTTTCAATCTTATTACCGGAGTGTACAAACCGACTTCCGGGAAAATTTTTCTGGAGGGTCAGGATATTTCGGGGTGGCCGCCGCACCGCATTGCACGCGCGGGGATCTTCCGCACGTTTCAGACCATTCGTCTGTTTTATGGGCAGACTGTATTGGCTAATGTGCTTGCAGGTCTGCACTTGCAAACTCGGCAGTCGTGGTGGCAGGGATTATTGTCGGTGCCGTCGCAACGTAAAGAAGAGTTGGAGTTGCGCGAACGCACGATGGACTTACTGCAGCGCTTGGAACTGGCCGATTTGGCGCAAGAGGATGTGGCGTCTTTGCCTTACGGGGTGCAGCGTCGGGTCGAGCTGGCGCGGGCGCTGATTGCGCGCCCCAAATTGCTTATCTTGGACGAGCCTGCGGCCGGCCTCAATGACCAGGAGTCCGAGGCGCTCAATCGCACGATCTTGTCGATGCGGGCCGAGGGGATTTCTGTCTTGTTGGTTGAGCATGACATGAACGTGGTGATGAATGTCACCGACCGAATTGTCTGTATCAACTTTGGCCGCAAAATCGCAGAAGGGACCCCAGAGGAAATTCGTGCGAATCCGCAGGTGATTGAAGCCTATCTGGGAACCGAGGACGACGACGAGCTGGACGTGGTGGCATCGGCCGTCGGCGTCGGCCAATCTGTGGGAGGCGCAGCATGATCTTGCTGGATCTCCAGAATCTTGATGTGCGCTATGGACAGATCCAGGCGCTCAAAGGCGTCAATCTCCACGTCGAGCGGGGCGAAATTGTCGCTTTGCTGGGTGCCAACGGCGCTGGAAAAACGACCTTGATGCGGACGATTAGTGGTTTATTGAGGCCTCATGCGGGAGAGGTGTTGTTTTCTGGGCAGAGCATTGTTCATGTCTCGGCGGACCGCATCGTGCGGCTTGGTATTTCGCAGGTCCCCGAGGGACGCCGGGTGTTTCCAACCTTGACTGTGATGGAGAACTTGCTTCTGGGTGGTTATACCCGGCCCCGGGCTGAGGCACGTACGAGTGTGGAGGAGGTGCTTGTCCTGTTCCCCCGCTTACGCGAGCGCAGCAAACAGTTTGCTGGCACTTTGTCTGGGGGAGAGCAGCAAATGCTCGCGATCGGCCGGGCAATGATCTCCAAACCCAAGCTGCTCCTGCTAGACGAGCCAAGCCTGGGATTGGCCCCCCTCATCGTGCGGGACATTTTCCGCGCCTTGCGCGAGATTCGGACACAGGGTCTGACGATCTTGCTTGTGGAGCAGAACGCGCGTATGGCCCTTAAATTTGCTGACCGGGGATATGTGATGGAAACAGGCAAGATCGCACTCGAAGGAAGTGCGATTGAATTGTTGCAATCGCCCGAGGTGCAAGCGACGTATCTCGGCAAAAAAAATCAACAGGATTCTGAGGTGGCTCCTGCCGCGTAGTCGTTGTTGGTGGATCGTTCCCAGACAGGTTGTTGCCGTCTGTCTACTTTTCTTCAACCGGGCAGAGGGCGCGCACCACGTTGAGCACTTGCTGGCTTTTGATGTGGTAGTGGACGAAGCGCCCGCGACGGGTGGCTTCGACGATGTTTTCGGCGCGCAGCTTGGCGAGTTGCTGCGACAGGGCCGCCTGACGCATGCCGACTTCGTGTTCCAGCTCACGCACGCAGCGCTCGCCGTCCATCAATAAGCACAGGATGGCCAGCCGTTCACGATGTGCAAGCGCTTTGAGGATGCGCACCACGTCGCCTCCCGCCATGCGTTCCAGGCGGGCGAGCCGGTTCAGTGGTGCCGACACGATGAGATTCGGCGCTGTCGAGGGGGGCAGTTCGGCGATATTCATGATTTGCAGTCTATGAATATCAAATCCCAAGGTTTTGATTCAACACAATAAAAGGGATTGCAGCCCGGTGGGGTGCGCCATTTTTCACAGTTGCCACGCGCGGCAGACAGGGCGCAAGCCGGGTAAGCTGACGTGCTTTTCGCTCCCCGCCATTTCAAACGATGCCAGCCGCTTTACGACACCCTCCCCTGCGCCTGGCCCTGATGCTTTGGGGCATTGCGGCCGCCGCGTATATGGTGGGCTTTTTCCTGCGCGTGACGCCCGGGGTGCTGAATACCGACCTGATGCGCGATTTTCATTTGAATGCGGCGCAGCTCGGAAATCTGGCCTCGTTTTACTTTTACTTTTACGCGGCGTCGCAAATTCCGACGGGCATTGCCAATGACCGCTTCGGCCCGAAGATCCTGATTGTCGTGGGGCAGGCGATCACCGGGGTGGGGGCCTTGCTGTTTGCCCTGGCGGGAAGCTTCGAGTCGGCGGCGGTGGCGCGAGCGCTGATCGGGCTCGGGCACGGGGTGGCCTGGGTGTCGCTACTGGAACTCTCCGCCGCCTGGTTTGCGCCGCGGGTGTTCGGCACCATGTCGGGCCTGTCGCTCGCCTTGGGCACGCTGGGCGCGGTGCTGGCGCAGGCGCCGCTGCTGATTTTGTCGCACAGTTTCGGCTGGCGTTGGGTGCTGGGCGCGGTTGGCGTGCTCTGCCTGGGGTTGTCGCTGCTGGCGTTGCTGCGCATTCGAAACCGGCCAGAAGATCTGGGTTTCGATGGGTATCTGCCCGCCCGCAAGGCGCCGACGCTGGGCGAGGTGGGGCGCGGCCTGGGCGCGGTCTGGCGCTATCGCAATACGGCTTTGCTGTTCATGGCGCCGGGCGGGGTGTGCGGCGCCTTTCTGACCTTCACCACGCTCTGGGGCATGCCGTTTCTGGTGCAGCAGCGGCATTTGCAGGCGGGGCAGGCGTCCTGGGTGGTGGCGGCCATGTTGGTGGCGTTTTCTGTTGGCGGGGTGCTGTGGGGGCGGGTCTCTGATGCGCTGCGTCGACGCAAATTCCCCTATCTGTTCGGCGGGGTGATGATGCTGGCGGGGTTCGCTGTGTTGGTCGCCTGGCCGCAGGCGCCGTGGTGGATTTTGCTGTCTGCGCTGCTGCTGGCGTCGGTGGGCTCAGGCAGCATGGTGGTGGGCTTTGCCTGGGCCAAGGAGTCTGTGCCGCAGCGGCTGGCGGGAACGGCGTCCGGGGTGCACAACACGGGGGTGATGCTAGGGGCGCTGGTGCAACTGCCGCTGCTGGGCTGGGTGCTGGATCAGTTCTGGACGGGGCAGCAGGCAGGGGGCGTGCGGCAGTATGGCGGCGTGGCGTTTCAGGCGGCAAACGGGGTGTTGCTGGCCTGGATCGCGGTGTCGGTGCTGTGTGTGTTGCTGGCGCGTGAAACGCACGCCAAACCGATGGCCGCAGCCGCGGCGTAGGTTGTTGCGCCAGCGGGGTTCAGTGCGCCTGCAGCGATTGCCGGGACAGCGCGGAATAGCGGTCGAGAAAGTCGTCGATCTCTTCGCTGCTGGGTTCTTGCGCAATGAGTTGCTGCACGCTGTCGCGGAATCCTTCGGCGGCGATGCCGCCCAGAAAGATTTCCTTGCGGGCGAATTTGTCGACGATTTCGTATCCGCCGCGGGAGAGGTCGGCCTCGGGGCCGGTTGGCGTGGCCCGTGCGCCCGACCAGTCGAGTTGCAGGACACAAAAGGCGTCCGAGTCATAGATCATGGTTTGCATGGTGTTCCTCCGCTGGGTGATGGGGAGATAGGGTTGACCACGGCAATATCAAGCCCGATGGTTTCTTGATCTGTCTCCTCTCCTTGTCTTGCTTAACGGCACGGGGTTTCCGCGAGTTGACTCTTGCCATTGTCAATTGGGATCAGCGCCGATAAATAGTGCACAAAAGCGCAAAACGGCTTGCACGGAATAGGGGCGTTAGAAACAAGACGTAAATTTTCCCGTGTTTGTCTTGCTCGTCCTGGTTGAGCCCGATAGGCTTGCCGCGCCGAGCCAGCGAGCCCTCTCTTTACGCAGCGTTCACAAGCGTGCGGGGCCATGGAACTTTCCCTTTTTCTTTTTAAATAAGCCCAGTGTCAGGCACGGTGGCCTGGGCAGGAGACTCGCATGTTTCATCAACTTCTGACGCCGGTCGGGGGCGCATTGCTGCCATCGTTCCTGGTGGCTGCCATCCCGATTGCTATCGTGCTGCTGATGCTGGGCGTCTTGCGACGTCCCGCTTGGCAGGCCTCTGCCGCGGGGCTGATTGCGGGGCTGGTCATCGCCATCACGGTATGGCAATTGCCGGTGGGACTGGCGTTCAATGCCGTGGCCTTCGGCGTGGTGTTTGCGTTGCTGCCGGTGATGTGGATCGTCTATGGTGCGCTGGTGCTCTACAACGTGGCGGTGAAGTCGGGCCGGTTCGAGCTGTTCCGGCAATGGATGCTGGAACATTTGCCGAATGACCGGAGATTGGTGCTGCTGGTGGTGGCGTTCTCGTTCGGTTGTCTGCTGGAGGGCATCGCCGGGTTCGGCACGCCGGTGGCGATCACCAGCGCGCTGCTCATCGGCCTGGGGTTTCCAGCGCTGGAAGCACTGACCTTCACCCTGATTTTCAACACGGCGCCGGTGGCGTTCGGCGCGCTGGGCGTGCCGCTAACAGTGTTGGGTGCGGTGACCAGCATGCCGCCCGAGCCGCTGGCGGCCATGGTGGGGCGACAGTTGCCGTTCTTTGCTTTTTTGCTGCCGTTCTATGTCATCGCGATCTATGGTGGCTGGCGCTCGGTTCGCGCGCTGTGGCCCGCGTTGCTCGTGGCGGGGGGCAGCTTCGCGCTGGCGCAGTTCGTATCGTCGAACTTCATCAGCTATCAGCTCACCGATGTGCTTGCCTCGATGTTCTCATTGATCCTGACGGTGGCTTTCCTCAAGGCCTGGTCGCCCGTCCATGATCCAGCGTTTGCCATCGAGCGCCCGGTGCGCGCGCCCGGGGTGCATCGAGTGGGCTATGGCGGCTGGCTGCCTTGGGTGGTCATCACCGTGGTGGTGATTTTCTGGGTCTATGCCAAGGTCTTCACGCTTGGTGAAGTCAAGGTGTTGTGGCCTGGTCTGGACAAGCAGGTGTTCATCACGCTGTACAACAAACCGTATGTCGCCCTGTGGGACTTCCAGCCGCTCGGGACGGGCACGGCGATTCTGCTGTCGGCCGTGATCACGGCGGTGATGGTGCGCCTGCCGGTGGGGCAGTTCTTCGCCGCAATGCGCGACGCCTGGGTGCAGGTGCGAATTGCTGTACTCACGGTGTGCATGATCGTCGGGCTGGCCTTGCTGCTGAACTATTCCGGCATGAGTTACACGCTCGGTCTGGGCGTGGCGGGGGTGGGTGCGTTGTTCCCGCTGGTGTCGGCCTTCCTGGGCTGGGTGGCGGTGTTCCTTTCGGGCAGCGACACGTCGGGCAATGCCTTGTTCGGCAATCTGCAGGTGGTAGCGGCGCGGCAGCTCGGCTTCGACCCGGTGCTGATGGCGGCGACTAATTCGTCCGGCGGGGTGATGGGCAAGATGATTTCGCCACAGAACATCGCCACGGGTGTATCGACTACGGCGCTCAAGGGCAAGGAGGGCGTGGTGTTTGCCCGGACTTTCAAGCACAGCGTGTTCCTCACCTTCCTGCTGGGCATCCTGGTGTATCTGCAGCAGCATGTGCTGACCTGGATGATTCCGGCGCTGCCGCCGCATTGAGCGCGGTTTACCCAACGCTGAGAACGCCGCGCCTTGCGCGGCGTTTTTCATGGCGCGGCCGAGGCAGGGCTTTGCGGCGGGGCTTCCTGCTCGGCGTGATCGAGCGTGAACAGTAAAAAACTGTCAGCCGACTGCTGCAGACGGATCTGCACCGGCAGGTTTTGTAGCTGCGGCGCCAACCAGATCTGCGCCCCGAGTTCATTGGCCTGGGTGGCCTGGCGCACGATATGCCAGCACAGCAGCGGCCCGACCGGAGTGGGCACGGTGTCGGTGCCGGCGATGGTGAAGGTCCAGTTGGTCATGCCGCTGGGGCGCGCCACGGCGAAGGTGAGGGTGGCGCCGGGGTGAAAGTCGCCGGGACGGGTGGTGAGGCGGTGGGCGAGTTGCAGGAACAGGCTGGCGCTGTCCTGCACATGCGGCAGCAAAGGGAGCATGTCGGGAATGGCGCTGAAACGCAGGGTGTCGCTGGCGCGGTCGAACACGATGGACTTTTCGCGGGTGAACACGCGCTCGGTGTAGCGCGTGGGGGCCAGCCAGTCGCCGTCGACGCGGCCGGTGCTGCGGTAGTCGAAGCTGATGAGCGCGCTGCCCGATAGGGTGGCCTCGTAGTGATCGCCGTCTACTGTCCAGACCAGGGCGCCGCTGCCGTGCAGGTCGCCTCGCCAGTATCCGGTGATGGTGTAAGACAGCTTGGTGGACGGGGGCCAGGCAGGCGCCGCTGCGACGGGTGAAGACGTGGCGGGGGCCTCGCTGAGCGGCGCGGAGGCAGACAAAATGGGGGTTGCGGCGTGGGCTAACGCGCCACTGGCCCTGCCCCGGGCGAGGCCGCCAAGAGACTCACTGCTGAGGTCGTGCGCCTCGTCTGCGATGGCGGGAGCAGAGGAGGCTGGCGGGGGCGCGCTGGCTGCGGGCGTCGGGGCGGACTGCGGTGCGGACATGGCTTCGGGCGGCGTGACGGTTTGCGGTGTGACCCGCTCAGGCGGCCGATCGGGGGCGGGGCGGGGGCGCGGCACCGGGCTTGGCGGCGTGCGCGCAGCGGGGGCCTTGCGCACAGGA
>JAFGXB010000159.1 GCA_016936875.1 Burkholderiaceae bacterium
GGCGCTCACCACCACCCCGAAGCGCGAGACCAAGACCATCAAGGAAAGCTGCTCCGGCCAGCGCCTGGACATCGCCGAGATCGAGACCAGCAAGAGCCTGGACGTCAAGCTCGACATGCACCAGTTCGACCGCGAAACCCTGGCGCGCGCCTTCTTCGGCACCGCCACCGGCCAGGCGGCGGGCAGCGCGACGGGCGAGACCTTTCACACCGGCCTGGCTGCGGGCGACTATGTGTTCTTGAAGCGCCCCGGCGTCAGCACGCTGGTGCTAACCGACAGCAACGCCACGCCCGCCACCCTGGTGGAGGGCACGCATTACAAGGTGGTCGATGCCAAGCAGGGCGTGCTGCAGATGCTCGACGTGGCCACGCTGACCGAGCCCATCAAGGCGGCGTACAGCTTCGCCGCCTACGGCAACATCGCCGCCTTCACTGCCACGTCGGTGAAGACCGGAATTTTGTTCACCGGCATCAACCAGGACGGCGACCGCGCCCGCGTGGTCATCCCCAAGGTGTCGCTGGCCATGAGCGGCGATTTCTCCTGGATCGGCAGCGAGGAGTCGGTGCTCAGCCTGGCGGGGCCCGCCTTCTACGTGCCCGAACTGGCGCTCGATCCGCTGTTCGGGCCGTTCATGCGCATTGACGCACTTCCCTCGGCCTGATAGGACGCTGCCATGCCCGTCAAGCTGTTCCGGGGCGACACCTGGACGCGCGCCTGGCGGATGGAGGATGCGGCCTGCGCGCCCATCGACCTCACTGGCGCTTCCGCCCGCCTGCAACTGCGCGACAGCGCGGGCGCGCTGGCGCTCGACGCCACCACGGACAACGGCCGCCTGCGGCTCACCGCGCTGGAGGGCCGAATCGATCTGCTCGTGCCCTATGCCGACACCGCACTGCTGGCGGCGGCGACCTACCGCTTCGATCTGGAGGTCACGCACGCCAGCGGCATCCGCCGCACCTACGAGCAGGACAGTCTGGTCATTCTGGAGGATGTCAGCCATGACTGATCTGGTGCGCGTGCTGGTGGACGTGCCCGTCACCGTGCGGGTGAGCGACCCCGCCGCCTCGGTCACCGTGGCCGTGGGCCTGCCCGGCCCGCCCGGCCCCGCCGGTGCGCCAGGCACGCCCGGCAGCGGCGATCCGGGCGACTACCTGCAAACCGCGCTTCGCCTGGCCGAGTTTGCCGACGACAGTGCGCGAGCAGCCGCCCGCGCCAACCTTGGCCTGGCGACCATTGACGGCGGCACATTTACCACCGCCACCCCGTAGTTAACGCAGCACACCTTCCCTTTACTTAAGGAGTCTCATCATGGCACAACGCATCCAGCTCAAACGCGGCCTCAACGCCGCGCTTCCCTCCACCGGCCTGCTCGCGGGCGAGCCGCTGGTCACCACCGACCGCGGCAATCTGCACATCGCCACCAGCGCCACCACGCGCCTGCCGGTCACCCCGGCCATCGACGCCCTGGCCGCCATGCCCGCCGTGGACGGCGCGGCCGACCTGCTGATCGTGCACGACGCCAGCGAAGCCGCCGCGCAGAAGGAAAAGCGCATCACCTTTGACGCCTTCAAGGCCGCGCTCAACATCCCGGCGAGTTCCACCGATGAGAAGGTGGCCGTGGTCTCGGGAGGCGTGGCGGGCTATATCTGGGGCACCGATGGCACCGATGGCGTGCTGCGCATGGGGCCGAGCATGGCCTGGGCCAAGGATGCGGGCAACGGCTATGTGACGCTCGACGTGAACATCGTGGACGGCGGCACGTTCTAAAGGTCGACGCATGGCCTCGATCCGCATCAAACGCAGCACCACCACAGGCCGCGCCCCGGCCAGCCTGCCCGGCGAGCTGGCGGTCAATACCGCCGACGCCCGGCTGTGGGTGGGCAATGCCAGCAACGCGCCGGTGGAGCTGGGGGCTGGGGGGGCTGCGGCACTGCCTGCGCCCGCTGTGCTGCGCGCCGTGCTCGACGGCTACGCCCTGCATGCCTGGAACAACCCGCGCCTGTCGGGCCTGTACCCCAGCCCCTGCCTCATCACCGTGGGCGCCTCGGGCGGGGCCGTGCCGTCCGGGTTCACCCGGGCCTATGACTTCGCCGCCACCGGCGCGCCCTTCGTGAGCGGCGGCGGCAACCCTGTCACCGCCAGCGGCGCCACCAGTTTTCCGTGCGTCACCCCCAGTGGCAGCACGGCGGTGGGGCGGCACTGGCGCGTGTCCACCGTGCACGACGGCACGCAGGTGGCCTTCCGACTGGACAGCGACGCCACCGCCGACGGCGGCTACCGCTTCCTGGTGGACGGGCGCTATGTGAGCCTCAAAGGCACCGTCAGCGGCAGCGGGGCCGATCGCTGGTACACCCTGCGCTTTGCCGGGCGCGGCAAGCGCACCGTCACCGTGGAGGGCTACGGCGCGCTGCGCTTCTGGAGCGCCGCCACGCCCGACAGCGACACCCTGCTCAACCCCGTCACGGGCGTGTCGCCGCGCATCGTGGTCGTGGGCGACAGCAATCAGGAAGCCTACGCCCAAGTGCTCAAGGGCGATGGTCCGGTGGCCATGCTGGGCGACTACCTCGGTGTACGAGACATCTGGGCCAGCGGCGTGTACGGCACCGGCTTCATGGCCACCAATGGCGGGGCGAACTACAACTATGGCCAGCGCCGGGCCGATTGGCTGGGGTATGCCCCGCAGGCTGTCGTCTGGTATATGTCCATCAACGATGCGCTGCAGGGCTATTCGATCACGCAGGTGCGAGACGCCATGCTGGTGGAGCTGGCCGCCGCGCGCGCCGCGCTCGGGCCGCTGGTGCCGCTCATCGTCCATGGCGTGATCACCACGATGGAGCAGGCCGTCGCGGCTGGCTATGGTCCCACACTGGCTGCGGCTGAAACAGCCGCGGCCGATGCCATCGCCGCGCTGAACGACCCCTACGCCGCCTTCATCTCCACCTACAACAGCGGCACCACCAACCCGCTGACCGGTACCGGGCCGGGCACCGGCAACTGGGATGTGTATATAAACACGGCGCTCAACCACTTCACGGCGGCTGGGAATAACGCGATCGCCCTGCTGGGTGCCCGGCGCATCGCCGAAGTCATGGGGGCCATGCTGGGCGCCGAGCTGCCCCTGCCGCTGCCACCGGCCTCGGCGGCCGCCCCTGCGGCAGCCTACCCCAAGCGTCTGAGCACGCCAAAAATTGCAGGCGACATCGGCGGCACGGCGCTCACTACACAAGCGCTCACCGCCTCTCGGCAGTATTTCGTGCCGATCTCTGTGCCACGCGCCGTCATCCTCACCGGCCTGCGCATCAGCGTGACCACCGCCAGCGCGGGCAGCACCAGTGTGGGCGTGTACGCCAACACCACCAACGCCAGCGGCGACGATGCCCCAGGCGGCCTGCTTGGCAGCGCCACGGGGCTGGACACCGGCTCGACCGGGGATAAAGACGGCACCTTCGCCGCGCCGGTGCTGCTGGAGCCCGGCACGCTCTACTGGGTGAGCGTCATAGGCAGCGCCGCCGCCACGCTGCGCGCCGTGCCCGTGGGGGCCATGCAGACCGCGTTGGGCCGCACGGTAGGCAACACCACGGCGATCACCGGGCTTTACGCGGCGGGTAGCGGCAGCACGATGCCCGCCACCGCCGCCGCCACGCTGACGGCCAGCACGGGGTCCATGTTCGCCCTGTATCTCATCGAGCGGTAAGCGCCACGCAGAAGGCCAGAGCCTGAAGATGCCGTCACGGCTGAATTCAGGCGCGGCGGAACGCCGTCGCGCTGCAATGTGGAGTTGGGCGATTGCCCGAAGGAGAAGACATGGAAACGATCAAGCGCACAGTCCGCGTGACCATCGAGAAAGAAATCGAAGTCGAATTGACCCCCGCCGTCTTCGGCGGGATGACGCAGGACGAATACCTTGCCGAGTTCCGAAAGAGCCTGTGGCACGTGGACAGCATCGACGACGTGGTGAAGTACGCGGCCCGCTGCGCAGCCTATGGCCCGATTGGCGTCCAGGAGGACGGGCTTGGTCTCGTCAATGACCGCGATAGCACTTACCCGCGCAAGGGCGACGTGCTGGTGCATGAGATCAGCGACGTCTTCGAGTGCGAGATTCTGTGACGCCTAACGCCTGAATTAAGCCGCGTAGCGAAGCGCAGTCGGCTTGAATGAATTGTTAGCCGTCACGAACGGCACCGGAGAGCGAAATGTTGAAATCTGAACTTATCAAGGCGCTCGCGCAGTTTGACGATGACGAGGTTGTGGTCTGTGCTGACGAGGCCGGTGTATGGGACAACATCGAGGAAGTGAGGCGGGTGAACGGTACACCGGCCATTGTCTTTGGCGGCGGATCGCCTTTCAGTGACGAATGACGGCTAACGCAATATAGACAGCACTTTCGCCGGATAACACCGTGAGCGACACGTTATCCGGCAACGTGGCACGCATCGTCGCCGACTAGCACCGGTTACACGCCCGCGCGAATGCACAGCCTCGCGCGCGCGCAAGAATCATGGCGGCATCCTTTTGCGAGATGCGCCATGACCGACTCCCCTGAATCCACGTTTTTTTCGCAGCGCCTGCGCCTGGGCGACATCGACATCGCCGTCGATCCGGTGACGGTGCGCGATCTGCCCGCCTTTCTCGCCGCCGTGGAGCCCATCGCCCGAGAGCTGATGGCGGGCGACGTGCTGGCCGCGCTGGCGCACAACGCCGACGGGCTGATTGCCGCCGTGTGCATCGGCGCCAAGGTGCAACGCGAGTGGCTCGACCTGCAGACCGCTGACGTGCTGGTGGAGCTGGCCGCCGCCGTGATCGAGGTGAATGCCGATTTTTTCGCCCAGCGGGTGCTGCCCGCCGTGATGCAGGCCACGCAGGCGCTGGAGAACATCACGGCAAACCAGACCGGCTCTGGTGGCACGGCTGGGTCGCCCGCCTGGTCGGCGCAGGCTTCGCCTACCGCGATGTGATGGACATGCCGTGGCCGCTGGCAAGAGACTTCTCCACCGTCTGTGCGCACATTGCGCGCGACGAGCTGCTGCAATCAGCGGTGGCCGCGCGCGTGGCGCAGGCCGAGGGCAAAGACTGGGAGAAGTGGGTGAAAGAAGTCAAGGCTGGTTGACCCGCGCCGCGCTCACAGCATCTTGCCCAGATCGCGCAGGAACTCGGCGATGAAGCCCGCCGCAAACACCCCGGCCAGCCACAGAAACCCAGGCCATAGCGCCAACCCCAGAAAAAACGCCAGCATCGCGGCGAGCAAATACTGATTCATCACTGACATGGCCAGCCCCTCGCAAACCACCCTGGAACTGCTCCTGCGCGTCAAGGAGCAGGGCGCAGAGGCCATTGTGCGCGTGCAGAAGGCCACGGAGCAACTGGCGCAGAAAACCGCGCAGGCCGCTCAGGCGCAGCGGCAGGAGGCGCAGGCCGCAAGCCAGGCCGACAGCGCGCACCGCAAGCTGGCCGCTGGCGTGCAGAGCATTTCCGCGCAACTGGAGCGGGCGCAGCGGCTGTTCGTCGCCTGGCAGGCGGGCATGGCGGCGTTTTCCGGGGTGCGGGGCATCATCGACCTGGCCGACGCCTGGAACCAGGTGCAGGCCCGCCTGAAGCTGGTCACCGCCGGGCAGCAGGAATACACAGTAGCGCAGCGCGAGACCTTCGCCATCGCGCAGCGTCTGGGCGCGGGAGTGAGCGAGACCGCCACCCTCTACGGCAAGCTGCAGGCCGCCGTGCGCGCACTGGGCGGCACGCAGCAAGAGGCGCTGGGGCTGACCGAGAGCATCGGCCAGGCGCTGCGCATCAGCGGGGCGAGCGCGGGCGATTCCGCCGCCGCGCTGCTGCAGTTCGGCCAGGCGCTGGCCTCGGGCGTGCTGCGCGGGGACGAGTTCAATTCCGTGATGGAAAACGCCCCGCGTCTGGCCAAGGCGCTGGCTGACGGCCTGGGCGTGTCCACCGGCAAGCTGCGGCAGATGGCCGAGGCCGGGCAGCTCACCGCCGACGTGGTCGTGAAGGCGCTGCAGTCGCAGAGCGGCGCGCTCAAGGCCGAGTTCGACCAGTTGCCGCGCACCGTGGGGCAGGGGTTGACGGCGCTGTCCAATGCCTTCATGAAGTGGGTGGGCGGCATCAACGAAGCCACCGGCGCGACGGGCAAGCTCGCCACAGCCCTGGGCTTTGTGGCCGAGCATATGCAGGCTTTTGCCGCCGTACTCACCGCGCTGGCCGCAGGCGCGCTGCTCAAGATCACCGCCAGTCTCTTGCCGCAGATGATCGCGGCCTTGCGCACGGCGGGCCTGGCTGCCGCAGCGACTGGCGTGAAGATCGCCATGGCCTTCCAGGCGGCGACGCTGCCCATCGAGTTCGCCACGGCCGCGCTCGGGCGCTTCAACGTGGCGCTCTCAGCCATCGGCGCTTTTGTCGCTGGCTGGCAGATCGGCACGATGTTGCGCGAGAAGTTCAAACCGATCGAGGCCATCGGCGATGTGATCGGGGCGTCTCTCGGCTTTGCCGACGGCGCGATCCGCGCGACGTATGCCCTGATCTCCAGCATCGCCAGCGGCCCGCAGCAGGCCATAGCGCAGTTCGGCGTGACCCTCTCCAGCCTGGGCAGGGCCTTTGGTGATATGTGGGAAGGGGCCAAGCTCGCCTTCTCCGGGATCGACAAAGCCGCCAATACCTCGGGGGCGAGCATCGAAGAGTTGAATGCCCGCATCCGCGCGGTACGGTTGAGCCTGGCCGAGAGCGTGGGGAGCGGCCTGCAAGCCGTCAGCGACGCCACCGCCAAGCTCGATACGATCATTGGCAAGCTCGACCAGGACGCGGCCAAGGCGCAGGGCACGGTGAACGCTGCGCTGCAGGGCATCGCACAGGTGAGAGACGCGCAGACCGCCGCCATCGATGCCACGCTGCAGGAGCAAACCGCCGCCGTGCAGCGCCAGACCGAGCAGCAAAAGGCGCTGCTCGAGCAGCAGAGCGTGAGCCAGCAGGCGCGCATCCAGGCCGAGTCTGATCTGTTCGTCAAGCAGATCGACGACCAAACCAAACTGCGCGAGCAGGCCACGGCCAAGACGCTGGAGTTGATCGGGCAGGAAACGCAGGCCAAGCTGTCCGCCGCCGCCACGGACGGCAAGACGCTCGAAGAACGCCGCGCCCACGCGCTGGCCGCTGAAGAAGGCATCCTGTCGGGCCAGCGCACCATCTGGCAACAGGCCGCCTCCGCCTACCAGCAGCACATCGACGCGCTGATCGGCGAAGAAAACCGCCATCTGCAAGCGGTGCTGCAGATCGAGCAGGCTCGGCTGGGCATCAACGCCAGCATCGAAGACAAAATCCGCGAACTGCGCCGTCAGACCATGACCGACGCCCAGGCCACGGAAGACCGCAAGACGCAGATCGCGCAGTTACAGGCGCAGGCACGAGAAGCCATCGCCAAGGGCGAGTTCGACAAGGCGCAGGAGTACGCCAACAAGAGCATCGCCCTGGCTGAGACGGTGGGCCGCAACCGTGGGCAGGAAGAAGGCGCGATCAGCAATATCCGCGCTGCGCAAACCCTGCTCAATCAGGCTTTGGAAGGCGAAGCCGCCGCACATAAACAAGCCGCTGCCGCCGCCAAGGACGCGCGCGGCGCACTCGAAGGCCAGCTCGCCACCGCGAAGCAACAGGTCGAAGACCTGAACAAGACTATCGCCGGGGTGCAGGAGATCAGGCTGGCGGTCAACACCAGCGCCATTCCCGCCAGTCTGGAGGCGGTGCAGAAAATCATCGCCGAACGCGAGACCCTGCTGCCCATCAAGGCCGATCTGGAAGCCGCCAAGCAACAGTTGCAGCAGTTCGACTCCGACCTCAATGCCGGGCGCAGTGTGCAGATTACAGGCGACATCACGCAGGGCAAAAAGGCGCTGGAAGACCTGCAAGCCTATGCCAAGACCAAGGCGAACGTCGATCTGCAACTCACCACCGCCGCCGCGCAGGGGCGGCTTGCCGACCTCACCGGGCGTATCGAAACCCTGGGCAAGCTGGAAGTGGCGGTGAAGGCCACGGTCAAAGACAACGTGCCGCAGGTCAAGACGGAAATCGACAGCCTCAACGGGCGCAACACCAGCAGCACGCACACCATCACCGTGCGGCAGGTGGAGGCGCATGCGGCAGGCGGGATGGTGGGGGCGCTGGCCGGGGTGCGGCGTCTGGCGGACGGAGGAACCGCCTTCCCGCGCATCGGCGCAGGCCGGGTGAGCGGCCCAGGCACCGAAACATCCGACTCCATCCCCGCGCTGCTCTCGCGCGGCGAGTTCGTCATTCGCGCGGCTGCCGTGCGGCAGGTGGGAGAGTCGTTCCTGCACGCGATCAACGCCGGGTTCCTCCCGCAACTGCCGCGCTTTGCCGAGGGCGGGCTGGTGGGTGCTGCGCCGCAGCCCGCGCAAGCCGCGCAGCCCTCAGGCACGCCCATCCATCTGCACCTTGGCGGCCAGCAGATCGGGCCGATGTACGCCCAGCCCGACGTGGCCGAGCAATTGCGCCAGGCCGCGCTGATGTTCGGCGCTGTTTGATCTGGAGACCCTATGGCCTCTTGTTACCCCGACCCGCTGACGATCAACGGCACGCCCCTGCCCGATTCGGCGCAGTGGTCTGCCCGCTGGGACGAATCGCCCATCACCGGCTCGACCGTGCAGCGCCTATGCACCGGCGCAGGTGTGCTGCAAACCACGTGGCGCAAGCGCAGCCTGACGATCTCGGCAGAGGGCAGCGTTCCGCCCGCGTTGCAGGCCATCAACTGGACGCTGCCTGTCTCGATTTCCGGGCACGACATGACGCCCATGACCGGGTTCTCACAAGGCCCGCAAACCCGCTTTGACGCCTTCGGCGCACTGTGGTCGTGGCAACTCACCCTTGAGGAGATGTGATGCTTCGTTTCATCAATAACCTGCGCGGCACGCTGGTTTCGTTCATCAGCGCCACCGACTACTTGCTAGAGCTTGACGCCGAGAGCGCCGCACGCATCGCGCCGCTGTTGGATTCGGAGAACAGTCATGCTCTTGCGCTGACGCTGTTCAGCGCGACGCAAATGGAGGTGGTGCGCGTTGATGGCAGGGACGGTGCGACAGGGAAATTTAACGCAGGGCGCGGGGAGGAAGGCACGACCGCTGCGGCATGGCCAGCGGGGTCGGTGTTTGAGGCGCGTCTGACTGCCGCCTTTGTCGATGCCCTGCCGCGCCAGGCGCTGGCGATGATCCTCACCAACGGACAGGACGTGCTGGTGGGTAGCGATGGCGATGTGTTGTGGGATGCGCAAGTCCCGACGTATCAATTTTTCTGAAGGAGTCAGCAATGGCACAGCATGTTTTTCTTGGAACTGGGTTGCCTGGCAGCCTGGTTGCTCCCCGTGGAGCGCACTACATTGACCAGGCGACTGGCAAGCAATATCTGCAAAGCGGGGGGGATGCATTCAACCCTGTGTGGTCGGAGTTCGGAGCGGCGGGAGGCGGCGCTGCGGCGATGAGCGTGCTCACGCAAGATGCCAGTGTGAGTGATACGCTGGCCCTGGACTTCACGCACTCCGATGTGCTGATCTACAACAATCCGGCAAGCGGCAATATCAATCTTGGCATGGGCACGATTGATTCCGCTGTGGCAGGCAAAGTCGATGTTGCCGTGCTGTCTTTTTCGACTGTGACGTTGAACGGCGGCTACGGCGGGGCGTTTATCTCGCCTCACGATGGCATCACCTTTGCGGCAGGTGTATTCACGCTACCGGCTGGCGCTTTGGGCATGGCCTTGAGTTTCAAGTCGCTTGGCGTCTATCCGGCCCACGGCGGGAATGCGCTCATCATTGAAGCGCGTGCATTGACGGCTCAATCGTCCTTCAATGCGTAAGGAAGCGCCGGGGCCATGACCAACGCCTGCGCCCTCAACGTAACGGCTCTGAACGAAGCCTGCGACGATCAGAATCGTGCGGTCGTCTGGCTGGCGGCTCGAACCTCAGCCTCTGGCGCTGCGCAGGCCGCGCTGCGCGCTAGGACATGGGGCAGTGGTCAAGCCTCGGCTGCGTTCACTGCCGGTGCTGGGCGCACCTATGCGCGGGATATGGCGCAGTCTGCCATCCGGGCATGCTGTGTCTATCAGGGCGCAGTCAGTGGAGGTCTGACGGCTCGCGCCGGGAGTACCGTCGCGCTGGAGCGCGTCTTGGCAGGGTATCGCTGCCGCGCCATCGCCACCGGCATCGCCAGCACCCCGGCAGGCCATGTCTGGGCAACGGTACACACGCCTGTCTCCACCACGCCAGCCCCGCCAGATCAGCCGCCGCCCTCTGGCTCAGTGGGCGGCTCCTCGCATACCTGGTGCGTCAGTGCAGACGGGCTGCAAATCCTCGGCACGGTCACCGTGAGCGCCAGTGAGAACGGTGCGCGCACCGCCAGCCTGACCGCACCGGGCGATCAAACCAGCAGGGCGGGCCAGACGCTGACCCTCACCCTGAACGTGGGAGGCGCGCAATCGCTGCTGTACCGTGGCCGAGTGGTGCAGGCCAGCTACCAGCCCGACACCGACACCACCGCCTTGCAGTGCAGCGACCAGTTGCAATTGGTGGCAGACGCCCTCACCCGAGAGCAGATCGAGCGCCTCACGCCCGACGCTCTCACCGCGCCGAACGACACCAGTACCGGGTATCCATATCTCATGGCACGGTTGTCCACCCTGCGGGCCTCAGCCATTCTGCGCAGCAATGGGGTGCTGTCCATCATCAACTGGGGGGGTGCAGGCAGCAAGACTCTCACTCGCATCCTGCACGGCAGCATGACCGTGGGGAGGCAGAGTGCCAGCGACACCAGCACTTCGGGCGGTTCTGCAACGCCGACAACGCCCACGATCCGCCGCAAGGCCTACACAATCACCATCGCCCTGTCGTGGATACGCATCGCCCGCGTGACCTACCGCACAACGTGGTATTCCGGCATCGACGTGTGCAAATGGCTCGACCACTGGCCGCTGCCGCAGGTCACCGCCATCGAGCAGGCCGTATCGGGCTGTGGCTGGGATGTGCAGTCGTTTTCGGCCACGCCCTTTCAGCCGCGCAGTGGCTTTATCGGCTGCCCCGGCTCGCCGCTCATCGGCCTGCTCGCCCCCACGACCGATATGGGCCTGGCCGACAGCGCCGGGTGGACCATCTCCAAGCGCTACACCCGTACCATGCAGGCCAAGGCCGTCTGGCGCGTGCAACCTGCCGCGCTCGCAGCGGGCGAGACCCTGGACGAACAAACCCTGTCCATCGCTCTGCGCGATCCCCGAGACGGGCGAGACTGGGTGGACTTCGGCGCAGGCCCGGCCAGCATGGGCACAGACGGCAATGGCGACGCCTACGCCGACCTGATTGACATCCGCGACGGCAACGCCCAGTTCGGCACGGCCATGCAATCCGCCTGGTCGCAGATCGACGCCGCCTTGCAGGCCGCCAACGCGCAACTGAGCGCCGCCATGCAATCCATTGCGCTGGCCGTGGCAAAGGCTGCCGTGCAGTCGGCCAAGGAAGCCCGCACCAGCTTTGCCCGCGCCACCACGATCATCGACCCCACGCTGGACATCGGTGACGGCGTGACTCTCCAGCACCCCAAGGCGTCCTACACCGGGATGGTGACCTCCATCACCCACACCCTGGACACCCTGCGCGGCAGCGCCACCACGACCGTAGAGGTCAAGGCCGCACCCCCGGCAACAGAAACCCCGCCCACCAACCCGCCGCCGTCCTTCCACCTCATCACCCCCGGCAACGTGACAGGCGGCTTGCTGGCCAACGCCTTGCAACGCGCCCAGGCACTGCCCACTCGGGATGCCTCTGCGCCCCTGCCCAAACCGCCCGCGACCCGCATCGGCGGCGTGTCGCCCACTCTGGAGGCCGATGTGGACGATCCGCTGTTCCAGGGCTGGGTCGCCAACAAGCCGCAAAGCGTCATCGTTGCAGGCAATACCACGCCCCAGTTCAAGCCCGAATATGAAAAAACCGGGTTTTTTGTGCGCTCACCCGACATCGTGCTCCCAGACCAGAGCGCCGTGCTCGATCTGGGCACCTCTACCCTGTATTACTGATAGGAGATCAAAATGGCCGTATCCCTCGGTTTCTACCTCGACGCCAACCTCACCCAGCCGCTGACCTCCAGCACCCTCACGCTCGACCGGCTGATCGGAGGCCCGCCCGTCGATGTGCAACTGTTTCTGGGCAGTACGCTGACCGGGCGCGCCTTCGTCGGCGCGGTCAATGACGGCCCCATTGTCATCAGCGTGGTCGATTCTGTGCCGACGAATGACGGTTTCGTGCCAGCAGATTTCAGCATGGCGCTCACTCAGGTCGATCTGGATACAGCCACGGCAGGGGCGCCGCTGACCATCAATGGTGGCATTACCTCGGGAGCAGCCAACGCCAAAGCCTTCTGGCTGCGCTTCCTGGGCACATCCACATCCCCCAAAACCTCCACCGACCTGAATCTGACCACCAACGAAGTCAAGGAGATCGCGGCGTGAGCAGCAAGGACGTTGCTGATTCCATTCGCCGCATCGTGGCCGTGCGAGACGGTCAAACCGTCACGGCGGGCTATGAACAGAGTGGAATGTCGTACCAGAACCCGCAGGATGCACCGTGGGGGGCACGCCCGAACGTGGACGGCAAGCGCGGCATTGGTCTGGCGTCTGCAACCGGCGCTGGAGGCGGCATTGCCAGCCCGCTGGTGGAGACGGACATCCGCAAGCGCACTTACTACGATGAGGGATTTGTCTCCAGCTCCCACAGCCTGTTCGTCGTGCGGGTGCACCCCATCAAAAGCATGGAGATGGTGGACGCCAACGGTCTGTCCGTCGTGCTGCAATTTGCCGAGCCACCTCGCACAACTCAAGGGGAGTGGGACATCGTATGACCCCCTGGGACTTGCTCTCCCCCGGCCTGCCCCCGCACAGCGCCAAGCCGCTGCTCAGTGGGCCATTGCCAGATTACGCCCCTGTGGTTTTCGACGACGCCTACACCCTGCTCAAGAACCCTGTTCTAGGGTTTGACTGGTGGCATGAACCGAAGCCTTTTCAGATGTTTTACCCCGATGGCATGACGTTTTTTATGCCGACCCATGATCGGAAGGTGCTGGTCTTCAGAGTGGTGGATGGGTTCGGTTACTTCGGGGAGGTCGCGCAATCTACCTTTGTCAACATCTCTTACGACCCTGGGATGCGCTATGGCATTTTGACAGTGGAGTGGCCTAGAAAGCCCAACACGATAGTCTATATCCCGGATTCCATATTACCTAATGCGGTGTATTTCGATCCATTCGATTATGTGCAAATATCAACGGTTGATCTTGCAACGAGGATCAAGCCGCTATTCAGTGCGGTTGGGAGGGCTTTTGTGGCGGTGCTGCGCTACCACATCAACCCCAACGGCCCAGACTATCCGGTGGAGCATATGGGGGTGTTCGAACTTCAGATGCCGCCCGGTGCGCCGTCACCGACGATCAATTTTCACCGATCCACCACCACGACCACGACGCTGAGACCTTCTCGCGGCGCCAATATTCGTCTGTCCATCGCAGCGGGTGCTGCAAATAGCAATGGTCTAGTGCCCGTGTCGCTGTCCTTGAACCCCGCCGATCCAGGAGACCCTGGCTCGACTCGAACAGAGACCATCTACCCACTGGTCAGCGCAGACGGTGCCAACATGATCCTGCGTCACGTCACGATCAAAGATGGCAGCAAAACGCTAGATGCCAGGTTAAGTGTTGGTGCACTCGCGGCGGTATCCCAGTCAAACGGTGTCACTTATTATAGCATCAACCATTGGGATTCATACGAAGACCACCGTCATTACGTTGAAATTAAAGAGACGACACACACCTTTACCTTGGAAAAGGTAGGGTTACCATCGCCAATCGTTTCATTTGAGTTAAAAAAAGTAGAACGCCTAGAGCTAGACTCCAACTATAGTGCATCAGGGCTGGATACGGGGGTCGCTTTTTTGTATGACGGTATGCCGTTTGGTAGCTACACGGCAATATCCCCAAATGGTTTGGAGGTCATCACAAACTGGGCCTCTTCTTACACCGATACGATCAACATCCCGGCGCATCCAGGGTATTCAAAGCAAAATTCTGGGGTCGTCACCAACCTGGGAACCTCTTCTCAGGGGCCTGGCTACGCGCCTGTCTCCAGCAATCTGAGGGTCAAGTCGCTTGTGATCCCGACGCCAGACGGAGTGCTTGTCGATGTCGTCGTCGGTTTTGATGTCGTGCGCATCATGTTGACCTCTCGCGGCATGATATGGAGTCAGCCTGTCCCAATCGCCAGTGCACTGTGGTCTGAGTTCGACTTCGACAGCTACGGAGTGCCACTGGATGAACGCTCAGTCTGGCGGACGACCTACAACCCCGTCACTGGTGAGTTCTACGACACGGCGATGGATTTGCGGTAATGCCGTCCACATCAATGTTCAAACGACCGTCACTTTGACGGCGACAGTCGATGGAGTCCAGTTACCGCCGCTCACCTCTTTGTGCGCCTGCACGACGCTGCCGCCGCAGGTGAGCTGCCCGAGCCAGCCGGAGATGCTGATGCGGCCGCCGCAGGCATTGCGCTCTCTGCCGTCGCCGGAAACCGAGCCGACCATCATTGCCACAGAACTGATCCGATTCACCGATCTTTCGACCGTCAGAAATGGGCCGACCGGCTTATCCCACGAAAACCTGTGCCGTTGGGTTGCGGAACCAGTTGGGCCTAACAGTCCCGTTTTTGTCACGCCTGCTGTAGAACTGTTTTTCAGCGCAACGGGGACCGACGCCATAGTGATGGATCAGCCTGTGGTGATCGTCTAACGGCTCTGTGATGCGCACGCGCCATGAGCCATTTCAGCCTCCGTCGCCTCCAATGTGATCAAAACGATGTTGCGCATCGCCAACACAACACTATCTCGACGCTCCAGAAATCGCCCAGAGTCCAGCTTCAAGCTGCGCCAATGCCCCTGGCCAGCGCACCAAAACGCGCGGCATTACGCCACCTTTCGCGTAATGTAACAATCCGGCAAATAATGCGCGTCAACGAATAATCATCGACTTTATATCCATTGCGCCGCAGAACAAAAATTCCGCGCTGTGTCGCCTGCAATCTGCGCATTTCGCCTCTAATGTGCGCACGTGTCGCCTTTAATGTTTGCAAGCTCA
>JAFGXB010000160.1 GCA_016936875.1 Burkholderiaceae bacterium
AGACATCGAATCCGGCGACGTTTTTCATCACCTCGCCGCCAAAACGCAGCACCTCGCCGCGGCCGTTGAGCAGGGTGGCGCCCAGCACAAAATCGCGCACGCCGCCCGCGCTGATGCGCGCCGGGCCGCTCAGGGCGCTGGCCACCGTGCCGCCCAGTGTGGCCGTGCTCTGGCCGCCACGGGCGAAATGGGGCGGCTCGAACGGCAGGTATTGCTGGTGTTCCGCCAGTGCGGCCTCTACCGTGCTCAGTGGTGTGCCGGCCCGTGCGGTGATGACCAGCTCGGTCGGCTCGAAGTGGGTGATGCCGGGCAGCAGGGTGGTGTCGAGGGTGTGCTCGGCGGTGTCCATGCCGCAGTGCTGCACCGCGGCCCACCACGGCGCCTTGCTGTTGCCGCCGTGAATGCGGATGCGCTCGCCGCGCGAGGCGGCCTCGCGCACCAGGTCTTGCCAGAGGGGAATCAGATCGTCTGCTTGCATGGTTGTTTCAATCTGCGCCCGGCAAGACCGGGCGACACGATGCGGAAGAGCTTGACGCTCTGCCGTGTCCTGATGAGGGCGGCAATCCAGGTTAGAACCGCGGAATGTTGGGAAAGGGCAACAGGCCGCCGCGCACATGCATCTTGCCGTACTCGGCGCAACGGGCGTGGGTGGGAATCTGCTTGCCGGGGTTGAGCGTCTCGCCGGGGTCGAAGGCGCGGCGGAAGGCGAAAAACTGCTCGCGCTCCTCGGGGCTGAACTGCACGCACATGGCGTTGATTTTCTCGAAGCCCACGCCGTGCTCGCCGGTGACGGTGCCGCCCATGGCCACGCTGGTCTCCAGAATTTCGGCACCGAACTCCTCGGCGCGGTGCAGCTCGCCGGGCTGGTTGGCATCGAACAGGATGAGCGGGTGCAGATTGCCGTCGCCCGCATGGAACACGTTGACGCAGCGCAGGCCGTACTTGCCTTCCATGCCCTGAATGGCTTCGAGCATGTCGGCCACGCGCTTGCGCGGAATGGTGCCGTCCATGCAGTAATAGTCGGGCGAGATGCGGCCGGTGGCGGGAAAGGCGTTCTTGCGCCCGCTCCAGAAACGCAGGCGCTCGGCCTCGCTTTCGCTGCACTTCAGCTTTGTTGCGCCGCAGCGCGACAGCACCGCGGTCATGCGGCCGATCTCTTCTTCCACTTCCTCGGGCGTGCCGTCGCTTTCGCACAGCAAAATCGCCTTGGCCTGCAGGTCGTAGCCCGCGTGAACGAAAGACTCGGCCGCCACGGTCATGGGCTGATCCATCATTTCCAGCCCGGCCGGAATGATGCCGGCGGCGATGATGGCCGCCACGGCGTCGCCCGCCTTGCGCAGATCGTCGAAGCTGGCCATGATGCAGCGCGCAAGCTGCGGTTTGGGCAGCAGCTTCACCGTCACTTCGGTGACCACCATGAGCATGCCTTCGCTGCCGATCACGGCGGCCAGCAGATCGGGGCCGGGACAGTCGCAGGCCAGCCCGCCCACGGTCAGCGGCTCGCCTTCGACGGTGTAGCCGCGCACCTGCAGCACGTTGTGCACGGTGAGGCCGTATTTGAGGCAGTGCACGCCCCCTGAGTTTTCGGCGATGTTGCCGCCGATGGTGCAGGCGATCTGGCTGCTCGGATCGGGCGCGTAGAACAGGCCGTGCGGTGCCGCGGCTTCGGAGATGGCCAGGTTGCGCACCCCGCACTCCACCGTGGCGGTGCGCGCAATGGGGTCAATGCGCTTGATGCGGTTGAACCGCGCCAACGCCAGCAGCACGCCGTCTTCGTTGGGCAGCGCGCCGCCCGACAGCCCGGTGCCCGCGCCGCGCGCCACCACCGGCACATGCAGGCGGTGGCAGACCTTGAGCGTGGCCGCCACCTGCGCCTCGGTTTCCGGCAGCACCACCACCAGCGGCTTGCGCCGGTAGGCCGAGAGGCCATCGCACTCATACGGCGTCACGTCTTCCGTCTGCCACAGCAGGATGTCCGGCGGCAAGGCCGCACTGAGTGCGGCAACGACTTCGGCTTGCCGCGTTGCGCGCGCGGCGACGTCGGGGTGAAGAGGGGCGTTCATGGCGAGTCTGTCCGTGAAAGATTTGTGTATTTTGTCAGTGGATTATCCCGTTTGCTGCGCTGCAGCGGGGCAGGAGTTACCCGGCTTTTGCGATTTGTCGAACGCAAAGCAGTGTTGCGAAAAAGTCAGGGCGAAAGATTCCCCAGCCGCGCCTGCCTCGGAAGGAGGCTCAAGCGCTGAAACGCGCAGGCGCTGCCGACTTCCGCCACCTTGGTGACGCCAGCGTCATCCGCATGTCTTGCCAGCGGCACCGCAGCGCAGACAATGCACGGTATGCCCGACCGCCCCGAACCGATTCCTCCAGATTTTTCCGCGCTGGGGCTTGCGCCCGTTTGGGCGCAGGCCGCCGCCGCAATGGCCTGGGTCACGCCAACAGCCATTCAGTCGGCGGTTCTTCCTGCCGCGCTGCAGGGGCGGGATGTGCTGGCGCTGGCACCCACCGGATCGGGCAAAACAGCGGCCTTCCTGCTGCCGCTGATGCAGCGTCTGCTGGCTGAGCCGTGGCCGCCCGGCGCGCTGCACGGCAGCCCCCAAGCGCTGGTTCTGGCTCCAACGCGCGAACTCGCCGCCCAGATTGGCATGTGTGCGCGCAGCCTCGCGCCGCAACGCAAGACCGTCGTCGCGGTGGGTGGCGTCGCCCTGCAGCCGCAGATGCGGGCATTGCACGGCGGCGCGCATCTGCTCGTGGCAACCCCTGGGCGCCTGCTGGATTTGGTCCGGCAGAACGCATTGCGTTTGTCAGCCGTGCGCGTGCTGGTGATTGACGAGGCCGACCGGCTTCTCGACCTGGGGTTCTCCGAGGACATCAACACCCTGCTGACCCTGTTGCCCGCAGCGCGCCAAACCCTGATGTTCAGCGCCACCATGCCCGGTGCCGTTGCCGCGCTGGCAGGGCAAATTTTGCGCAACGCCCTGCGCTGCGAAATCGCGCCGGCCGATGGCGCCACGGCGCCCCGCATCCATCAGCGCGTCATCGAAGTGAACACGGCGCAGCGCACCATGCTGCTGCGCCACCTCATCGCCACCGAGGGGTGGAGTCGTGTTCTGGTGTTTGTCGCCACGCAAGCCGCCACCGAGCATGTGGCCGAAAAATTGCAGCGCGCCGGGTTTGCCGCAGCCGCCTTTCATGGCCAACTCAGCCAGGGCCGCCGCAGCCAAGTGCTGGCCGTCTTCCACAACAGCACACTGACCGTGCTGGTTGCCACCGATCTGGCGGCGCGCGGCATCGACGTGACAAACTTGGCCGTGGTGGTCAATTACGACTTGCCCCGTTCCGCCGTCGACTACACCCACCGCATTGGCCGTACCGGCAGGGCAGGCGAACACGGCCTGGCGGTGAGCTTTCTCTGCGCCGACGCCCCAGGCAGCGCAGCGCATGTCCGCCTGATCGAAAAGCGCCTGCAGCGGAATTTGCCGCGTGAGCAGGTGCCCGGTTTCGCGCCAGTCGCCGCAGCCGCGCCTCCTGCGCGCAACGAGGGAGCAGGCGGCATCAAGGGGCGGCGCAAGAGCAAGAAAGACAAACTGCGCGAAGCCGCGGCGGGCTTGAATCGCTGAATGCGTTTGCCGGGCGCGGTGTGGGCGCAAGGGGCATCGTGTGGAATGGTCGCGAAGGATCGGCTCTCTAGATAAGGCCCATAAATAGTCGTGATTTTTTGGCGGATCTGTGGCCTCATGGCGCATGCTCTTGTGCGGTTGGCTTGCGCCGGGCTCGCGGCTGTGAAATACTGAACATAAAAACAGTATTTCGGCGCGTCACTCGTGGGAACCCGGGTGGCGCGAGGTGCCATGACGCTGCGTTGCCTGCTGGTCGATTTCAATTCCTACTTCGCCTCGGTGGAGCAGCAGCTTTGCCCCGAGTTGCGCGGGCGTCCGGTGGGCGTGGTGCCGATGATGGCCGACACCACCTGCTGCATCGCCGCCAGCTACGAGGCCAAGGCTTTCGGCGTGAAGACGGGCACGCAGGTGGCCGAGGCGCGCAGGTTGTGTCCGGGCATTGTGTTCGTGGTGGCGCGGCATGCCGAGTATGTGCAGATCCACCACCGCGCCGTGGCGGTGGTGGACACCATTGCGCCGGTCGAAACCGTGCTGTCCATCGACGAGATGGCCTGCAGCCTGCCGATGGGCTGGAGCAGCCGCGAGCGCGCCACGCAACTGGCGCTGCGCCTCAAGGCCGCGCTGCGCGAGGCGCTGGGCGAGTGCATGCGGGTGTCGGTGGGCATTGCGCCCAATGTGTTTCTCGCCAAGCAGGCGTCCAATCTGCAGAAGCCCGACGGGTTGGTGGTACTCGACGCGGGCGATCTGCCCGGCCCGCTGCTGCGCATGCAGCTCACCGATCTCACCGGCATCAACGTGCGCATGCTCGCGCGGCTGCAGGCACAGGGCATCCACAGTGTGGAGCAGCTCTGGCAGGCGCGCCGCGAGCAACTGCGCGTGGTGTGGGGCGGCATTGCGGGCGAGGCGTTCTTTGATCGCCTGCACGGGCTGGCGTCGGGCGTGCAGGCTGCCAGCCCGCGGCGCTCGCTCGGCCATTCGCATGTGCTGCCGCCCGAGATGCGCAGCGCAGAGGGGGCGCTGGCCGTGCTCGACCGCCTCACGCAGAAAGCCGCGATGCGTCTGCGCCGCGAGCACCTGCTGGCCGGCGCCATGACCGTGATGCTCAAGCTCACTCGTCAGCGCGACGAGCGCCTGCGGCCCGAATGCAGCGCCCGCTTCGCCGCCACAGCCGACACCCGCGCCCTGCTGCACACCCTGCGAAGCCTGTGGCCAGGCATGGTGCCGGCGGGCTGGGCGCCGATGAAGGTGGCCATGCTGCTGCACGACCTGCGCCAGCCCGGGCAGACCAGCGCCAGCCTGTTTGCCGACGATGTGCCCGGCACCGGGGCGGAGCAGGCCGCGCTGTGGAGTGCGGTCGATGCCCTCAATGTGCGC
>JAFGXB010000161.1 GCA_016936875.1 Burkholderiaceae bacterium
CTGGCGGATGGTTACGGCGACGTCGATCAGATCGCGCGCGACAAGATCAAGGCGCCGGACATCGTCGACTACACCCTGCAGGAAAACGTGGCCGAGCGCCTGGTCAAGCGCTTTGGCGCTTCGCTTGGCATGGGGGCGGTGCGCGAGTTGACGAACCTGGGTTGGTCTCTACGCTGAGGGCTGCGCCCGAGCCAGCACGTCAAAACCGCTGCGCCGCAACAGATCGCACAGGTCGATCAGCGGCAGGCCGATCAGCGCGGTCGGGTCATCGCTACGCATGTGCTTGAGCAAAACCGGGCCGAGGGCTTCGGACTTGGCGCTTCCGGCGCAGTCGTAGGGTTTGTCGAGGCGCAGATAGGCCTCGATTTCCGGCAGGCTCAGAGGCCGAAATTCCACCTCGGTGGGGCAGTTGCGTACCTGCTCAGCGCCGTCGGGAGAGATCACGCAGACGGCGGTATGAAATACAGCCTTTTGTCCGCTGAGTCGCTGCAACTGGTTCAACGCAGCGGCATGTGAGCCTGGCTTGCCCAGTGCGGCATCATTCAGCATGCAGACCTGATCGGAGCCAATCACCCAACTCTGCGGTGCGCTCCGCGCAATGGCGCAAGCCTTTTCTGATGCGAGCCGCAGCGCCAAGTCCACCGGCGATTCGCCGTCTCGACGCGTTTCGTCCACGTCGGGCGCGCGCTGTAGGAACGGCACGCGCAGACGCTGCAGCAATTCAGCGCGGTAGCGGGAGGTTGACGCAAGAATCAGGCTGGGAGTTGCAGCGTCCGCCATCAGTGCTTGCCGAAAAAGCGGCCATGCAGCCAGGCACCAATGAGGATGCCGCCAACGCTCAGCAACAAAGGCCAGTTACCCACGCCGAGGCCAGCAATCGCCGGGCCGGGACACACTCCGCTCAGCCCCCATCCCACGCCAAAAATGGCCGCGCCGACCAGTGTGCGGCGATCCAGATGCGAGGGATGTTTGCCAAACACCACGCCGAAAACCGGCCGCTTCATCAGCCGGGGCAATAGTTGATAGGCGATGAAGGTCACACCGGCAGCGCCGCCCATCACCAGCAGCAGGCCAAAATTTTTCAGCATGAGAAACTGCAGAATGGCTTCGGGCTTGACCATGGTGGACAAGGCCAGCCCGAAACCGAACAGACCGCCGGCCAACAGGGCAGACAGCATCACGGCAAATGGAGGGACGCGCTGCATGTCAAAACCCTCCCAGGGCGCGCACCACATGCGCCGTGATGATGGCCGTGGTCAGAAAAATCAGCACGGCGAGGATGGAGGGCAATTGCCCGGAACCCACGCCGCAAATGCCGTGCCCCGAGGTACAGCCGCCGCCCATGCGCGCGCCAAATCCGCCCACAATGCCGCCGAGGAACAACTGCCAGAGTGGAACCTTGGTGACAAAGCCTTCCCCCTGTCCGATGGTGTAAGTGAACACCACGGCACCGAGGATGAGACCCAAGCCATACATCAGTCGCCAGTTGCGGGTGGATACGAATTTTTCATCCTGAAAAAACGGATGACGCGTCACCAGAGACCACACAGCCGTGTAAGCCGTACTGATGCCGCCGATCAGCCCCGTCAGCCAGAACAGCACGCTGACACCCAGACCAATGAAAATACCGCCGTAGAGAAACGGCTCCCAACCTGTCGGAAACCACTGCGAAAAATTGTCCATTTGTTTGTTCCTGCTGGTAGACCAGAGCGGTGTTTGCCGCTCTCTTTGATACTCCTCAGTGTAAAAGCACGCCGATGCGCTGTCTTGGCGAGATGTTGCAGCCGGTAAACTGCGGCGATGCCCGGACTTTCTTCCAAAACCTCACCAGATCGTCCCATGACGAGCCGACCACCTCACGCTTTGGCGTTGTTCGATTTTGCCCGCGTGGAGGGCGAGCTGCGCGGCGCCGTGCAACTGTCTGCACTGCCGCGGCTGCGCGAGCTTCTGGAGGGCGACGAAGGCACGCCTGTTGAGTGGGCTTTGCGCGGATTCCAGCGTGAGCGCACCGGCCTGCGGCCTCAGGCGATGGTGGCGCTGCGCGTCCGCGCAGAGCTACGGTTGATCTGCCAGCGGTGCCTGCAAGAGATGACCCAGGTGATCGAAGATGCCGTTGACTTCCGCCTGGTCATTGACGAGCCGCCAATGACTCTGGAGGAACTGGAGGCTGAAGACGAAGCCTTGCCCGCGGAAGATCCGGTCGATGTGCTCGAACTCATTGAAGACCAGCTCATCCTCGCTCTGCCGCTGGTGCCCATGCACGCGGTCTGCCCGCAGAGCCGGGAAGCGGGGCAAAGCCCGGCCCGGCCCGCGCAAGCGCCCGAGGAGGAACGGCAACATCCTTTTGCCAATCTGCGTGATTTGCTGGGAAGTGCGAAAAAGCGCTGAGAACTTTCACTGCGGGTCTCTGCGCTCGCATATAATGTTTAGCTTTTTCACAGGGGATTGCCGTGGCCGTCCAGCAAAACAAGAAATCACCTTCCAAGCGCGGTATGCACCGTGCGCACCAACATCTGAGTGCGCCGCCGCTGGCCGTCGAGCCCACCACGGGTGAGACGCATCTGCGTCATCACATCAGTCCAAACGGTTTTTACCGTGGCCGCAAGGTCGTCAAGACCAAGTCTGACGAGTAAGCCTTGCTCCTGCGCCTCCTGCGTCGCCTGAAATTGCCGGGTGGCCTGTTGCCGTTCGTGCAACCTGTTCTGACGCGGTTCATGTCATGAGTTCCACTCTGGCCGTCGATGTGATGGGCGGAGATCATGGCGCGCAAGCCATTCTTCCTGCCTGCGTGCAGTTTCTGCGGCAGCATCAGGACAGTCGACTGCTGCTGGTGGGGCAACCGCAGGCCGTTGCGCCGCTGATGGCGCAACTGCATCTCGATCAGGACGCACGGGTCGAGTTTGTTGCCGCCAGCGAAGTGGTGGCCTCGGACGACTCGGTCGAGGTGGCGCTGCGCCGCAAGCGGGATTCGTCCATGCGCCGTGCCATTGAACTGGTGCGCGATGGGCGGGCGCAAGCCTGCGTGTCGGCTGGCAATACAGGCGCGCTCATGGCCGTGGCGCGTTACTTGCTCAAGACGCTGCACGATATTGAACGTCCTGCCATTGCCACCTACTTGCCCAATCAGAAGGGGCAGGGCACGCTGATGCTCGATTTGGGGGCGAACGTTGATTGCGAGCCGCTGCATCTGTTGCAGTTTGCCGTCATGGGGACGGCCTACGCCGCGGCCGGAGGGCATGCGCAACCCACGGTTGGCCTGCTCAATATTGGCGAAGAGGTCATCAAAGGCAATGACGTCATCAAGCGGGCGGCGGAACTCCTGCGCGAGGCGGATGCCCTCGGACGCTTGCGGTTTTACGGCAACGTCGAGGGCAACGACATCTTCAAGGGCACGACCGACATCGTGGTGTGCGACGGCTTCGTGGGCAACGTGGCACTGAAAACCTCGGAAGGCCTGGCGCAGATGCTCTCGGGCATGATCCGTGAGGAATTCACCCGCACCCCCCTGAGCAAGCTGATGGCCTTGGTCGCCTTGCCTGTGCTCAAGCGTTTTCGTAAGCGCGTCGATCATCGGCGCTATAACGGTGCGGCGTTGCTGGGCTTGCGCGGCCTTGTCATCAAGAGCCACGGTTCCGCAGACGCGTTTGCCTTTGAGCAGGCGCTGCTGCGTGCCCATGAGGCCGTGCAAGGTGATGCCGTGCGGCAGATTGAACGCATACTTGAAGTGATGCACGAGCCATCACCAGCGGCGCTGGCACCTGCCCCGGCAGCTTGAATGCCCGCTTTTTGCCCCTTCCTCTGATTGATCTGCTCCATGCCTTCCTTTTCCCGAATTTCCGGCACCGGCAGTGCGCTGCCATCCCGCAGAGTCAGCAATGATGAACTGGCCGCAGATCTGGCCAGGCGCGGCGTTGAAACCAGTGATGAATGGATTGTTGCGCGCACCGGCATCCGCTTTCGCCATTTTGCCGATGCCGGCGTGACCAGTGTCGATCTGGGAGAGCAGGCCGCCCGCCATGCGCTTCAGGCCGCCGGTGTACAGGCCGCGGACATCGGCCTCATCATCGTTGCCACCTCCACCCCGGACATGATTTTTCCGTCCAATGCCGCGCTCATTCAGGGGCGGCTGGGCGTAGCGGGTGCGGCGGCGTTCGATCTTCAGGCAGTGTGCGCCGGGTTTGTCTACGCACTGACCGTGGCCGACCAGTTTGTGCGCGGCGGCATGGCGCGTCATGCCCTGGTCATCGGCGCCGAAGTGTTTTCCCACATTCTCGACTTCAACGACCGCACCACTTGCGTGCTGTTCGGCGATGGCGCTGGCGCCGTGGTGCTCAGCGCCAGCGACACGCCGGGTGTGCTGTCCAGCGCGCTTCACGCCGATGGCCGCCAGGCGTCGATTCTGTGCACGCCGGGGCGCGTGTCCGGCGGTGAGATTGCCGGAAGCCCATTCCTGAAAATGGACGGGCAGGCTGTGTTCAAGCAGGCGGTGCATGTGCTCGAAGATGTCGCGCGCGAAGCCTTGGCCAAGGCCGACCGCCTGCCCGCCGATGTGGACTGGATGGTGCCGCATCAGGCCAATATCCGCATCATGACCCATACCGCGAAAAAGCTCGGCATCCCGGCTGAAAAAATCGTTGTGACCGTCGATCAGCATGGCAATACTTCGGCCGCGTCCATCCCTCTCGCGCTGGATGTCGCGGTCCGCTCCGGCCAGGTCAAGCGCGGCGACACGCTGCTGTTCGAGGCAGTCGGTGGCGGGCTGACCTGGGGCGCAGCGGTCGTCGATTACTGAACGGCGAGTCGCGCGTCTTTCGCCATTTCACACAACCCCGTTATGACATTCGCTTTTGTTTTCCCAGGTCAAGGTTCGCAGTCCGTCGGCATGCTCGACAAGGTGGCTGACCATCCCGCCGTGCGCGAAACCTTGCAGGAGGCCAGCGCCGCCCTGTCGCAAGACATCGCGGCGCTGATTGCACAGGGCCCGGTCGAGCAACTCAACCTCACAGCCAATACCCAGCCCGTGATGTTGGCCGCCGGAATTGCCATGTACCGCGTCTGGCTCGCCGAGGGCGGGCGTACCCCCGATCTCGTTGCTGGGCACAGCCTGGGCGAATACACCGCGCTGGTCGCTGCGCAAAGCCTGACGCTGGCCGAAGCCTTGCCGCTGGTCCGTTTTCGCGCGCAGGCCATGCAGGACGCGGTTCCAGCGGGGACAGGCGGCATGGCCGCCGTGCTTGGGTTGGACGATGATGCCGTCCGCGTCGGCTGCGCGCAGGCCGCGCAGGAGACTGGCGAGGTGGTCGAGGCGGTTAATTTCAACTCTCCAGGGCAGGTGGTGATTGCCGGCACGCAAGCTGCTGTGGCGCGAGCGTGCGACGTGCTGAAGGCCGCGGGCGCCAAGCGCGCGCTGCCCCTGGCGGTGTCCGCGCCCTTCCACAGCAGTCTGCTGCGCGGCGCTGCCGAGCAATTGCGTACCTATCTGCAGAATGTGCCATTGAAGGCGCCCAACATCCCGCTGATCAACAATGTTGACGTGGCGCGTCCCACGGCGCCCGACGCAATCCGCGACGCGCTCGCGCGCCAGGCCTGTCATCCGGTACGCTGGGTGGAGTGCGTGCAGGCCATGGCGCAAACAGGCTGCACCACACTGGTGGAGTGCGGTCCGGGTAAAGTGCTGCATGGGCTGACGCGGCGCATCAATCCGGCGCTGCAGTCTTTTGCCCTGGACGATCTGTCCGTGATTCCCTCTATTCGAAGTGCCTTGGCATGAGCAATCCTTCAACCGGCGCGTCAACCGCGCACTCCCTTCCTGGGCAGATCGCACTGGTGACCGGCGCGTCACGCGGCATCGGTGCGGCCATTGCAGCCGACCTCGCAGCAGCAGGCGTGCGCGTCATTGGCACGGCGACATCCGAATCCGGCGCGCAGGCCATCACAGAGGCCTTGAAGGCCAGCGGTGGCCGCGGTGCCGTGCTGGATGTCAATGACGCACTGGCCAGCACGACGCTGGTCGATGCCATTGTCAAGTCCGAAGGCGCACTGCACATTTTGGTGAACAACGCCGGAATCACCCGCGACATGCTGGCCATGCGCATGAGCGATGCCGACTGGGACGCCGTGCTGTCCACCAATCTCAGCGCCGTGTTCCGCATGTCGCGCGCGGTCATGCGCACCATGATGAAGCAGCGCTACGGCCGCATCGTCAACATCACCTCGGTGGTGGGTGCCTCCGGCAATCCGGGGCAGGCAAACTATGCAGCGGCCAAGGCCGGCGTGGCAGGCATGAGCCGGGCGCTGGCGCAGGAACTGGGCAGCCGCAACATCACGGTCAATTGTGTGGCGCCAGGCTTCATCGATACCGACATGACCCGCGGCTTGACCGACGCGCAGACGCAGCCGATGCTGGCCCGCATCCCACTGGGGCGCCTGGGCAAGCCCGAAGAAATCGCGCATGCCGTTTCTTTCCTGGCGTCGCCGATGGCGGCGTACATCACCGGTGCCGTTTTGCACGTCAATGGCGGCATGTATATGCAATGAGTTGGCGCGAAAACGCGCTGTGTTGTCGTCGGGCGGGGTTATGCTCTCGGCCTGTCGCCAAAGCGGCGCCTGCGCTTGCTAAAATTTTTCATATTTCCACTGGAGGTTTCAATGAGTGACATCGAACAGCGCGTCAAAAAAATCATCGCCGAGCAACTGGGCGTTGCCGAAGACCAGGTGACCAACGAAAAATCCTTTGTGGATGATCTCGGTGCCGACTCTCTGGACACCGTCGAACTGGTCATGGCGCTGGAAGACGAATTCCATATCGAGATTCCCGACGAAGACGCTGAGAAGATCACCACTGTGCAATTGGCCGTCGACTACGCCAAGGCGCACTACAAGGCCTGATCCGCCGTCAAGTCGCCTCATTTTTGAACCAACTTTTGTTCGCGTCCAAGCGTCCGCGCTTGCGCGGCTTGCCTGATTTCACATGACCCTTCGCCGACGAATTGCGATTACTGGCCTTGGCGCGGTTTCCCCGCTGGGCAACACGCTGGATGACAACTGGGCGAATCTGCTCGCGGGCAAATCAGGCATCGGACGCATCACCAAGTTCGATGCTTCGGCCTACTCCGTGCAGATCGCGGGGGAAGTGCGCGATTTCGATGTCACGCAATACATCGCGGCCAAAGAGGCGCGGCATATGGATACCTTCATCCATTACGGTATTGCAGCGTCGATGCAGGCCGTGCGCGACAGCGGAATTGACCAGGCCGGGCTCGATCCCGAGCGTATCGGCGTCATGGTGGGTTCGGGTATCGGCGGCTTGCCGCTGATCGAAAATACCTACAAGGAATTACTGGATCGTGGTCCGCGTCGGGTCACACCGTTTTTTGTCCCGGCGTCCATCATCAATATGGTCTCGGGGCATGTTTCCATCGAATACGGTTTCCAGGGGCCGAATCTCTCCGTGGTCACAGCCTGCACCACGGGTCTGCACGCCATTGGGCTGGCGGCGCGCCTCATCGAGTCGGGTGATGCCGACGTGATGGTTGCCGGTGGCGCAGAAGCCACGGTGTCGCCTTTAGGTGTCGGCGGCTTTGCCTCGGCCCGCGCCCTGTCCACCCGTAACGACGACCCGACGACCGCGAGTCGCCCATGGGATAAAGACCGTGATGGCTTTGTTTTAGGGGAAGGTGCCGGTGTCATGGTGCTGGAAGACTATGAACTCGCCGTCAAGCGCGGTGCCAAAATCTACGCCGAACTCGTCGGCTTCGGCATGAGCGGAGATGCCGGACACATCACCGCGCCCAACACGGATGGCCCGCGCCGCAGCATGCTGCTCGCCTTGAAAAATGCCGGGGTGACAACCGATCAGGTGCAAATGGTCAACGCCCACGGCACATCCACCCCCTTGGGCGACAAAAACGAATCCGACGCCATCAAGCTCGCCTTTGGTGACCACGCCTACAAACTGGTGGTCAATTCCACCAAGTCCATGACCGGCCACCTGCTGGGCGGCGCTGGCGGTGTGGAATCGGTCTACACCGTTCTGTCGCTGCACCATCAGGTTTGTCCGCCGACCATCAATCTGCAGACACCTGATCCCGAGTGTGATCTGGACTACTGTGCCAATACCGCCCGCGATTTGCGGATGGACTATGCGCTGAAAAACAATTTCGGTTTTGGTGGCACCAACGGATCGCTCCTGTTCAAGCGCGTCTGAGTGGACAATCACGCTGATTCCCTGGCTTTTTGAACCTGCAGCATGAAGTCCCTTGCGCCCTTGCAGATTCGGGTCGAACATTTCGGCCGCTGGCATCTGCTGCTCGGCCTGTTCAGCGCGGCATCGTTGCTTGCGGCAGGTTGGACGATCTGGGTTTGGCGAGACACCGATTCGCTCAACCTGATGGCCGCCTTTGCCGCAGCCATCTTTCTGGCCATTCAATCCGCACAGTATCCCTACTGGACGATCCGTCCGTTCACCCTGTTTCACGGGGAGCGCGGCTGGAGGCTGCAGCGCGGCGACGGTCTGGAAGAGGTGCTGCAAGTGCGCAGCATGGTGCTGCCAGGGCTGTTGCTGGTGCTTGGCCTGACCGCCAAGGGCCGGGTGGTGCTGCCCATTCCGAGTGACATCCAGCCGGGCATTTTTCGCGAACTGCGGCTGCGCTTGGGCGCACTGTCTCACTGAACCCCGGTGGAGCCAGACACTCAGAGCGATGCCGTCCTGGTGCAGCAGGTTCAGGCAGGGCATCAGAAATCATTCGATCTGCTCGTGGCTAAATACCAGCGGCGGATCTACCGGCTGGTGCTGCGCTTCATTCGTGATCCGGCTTTGGCCGAAGATGTCGCACAAGAGACTTTTCTGCGCGCGTACCGGGCCATCGGCCAATTTCGCGGCGAGAGCCAGTTCTATACCTGGCTTTACCGCATCGCCGTCAATACGGCCAAAAAAGCCATCTCCGACGACATGCGCGACCCCACGGTGTCTGAGGGGGACGCATCCGGGCATGGAGAAGAAACTTTTAGCCCGACGGAGTTACTAACCAACAACGAAACTCCCGAATCGATCCTGATTTCCAAGGAAATCGTGCAGACGGTGAATGCGGCGATGGAGTCTTTGCCGGATGATTTGCGCATGGCCATTACCCTGCGCGAGATTGAGGGTTTGAGTTATGAAGACATTTCGGAGGCCATGCAATGCCCGATCGGTACGGTGCGGTCGCGGATTTTCCGCGCCCGCGAGGCGATTGCAGAGCGTTTGCGCCCGGTGATTGAGCACAAAGGTGGCAAACGGTGGTGAGCTTGGTGCTAAACGCTTGATGGTGACCATTCGGTACTGGTGTGCAGGAGACAGAAAATGAGTCAAGACATGTCGCGCGAACAACTCTCGACCCTGATGGATGGGGAAGGAGACTTTCGCTTGCAGTCCGCGCAGGCGGTGACGTTTGTGCGCCAGGCCGCCTCAGATGATGCGGCGCGGCGCGATTGGCTGATCTATACGCAGATCGGCGATGTCTTGCGCTCCTCCGACCTGACGCCCCTGCCGAACGAGCATGATTTTCTGCAACGGGTGAGCGCGGCGATTGCGCGGGAACCCATTGTGTTGCAGCCGCAGGTGTCCGCGCAGGTGTCCGCACAGCATGATGCGGCAAAAAGCGCGCGGGCCGCTGCGCATCGTCGCCCGCACTGGAGCACCCGCATGACCGCAGGAATGGCCGCGGTGGCTGGCGTGGCGGTCATGGCCTGGGTGGCGCTGCCTGGTTTGCAGCAGACTGAGCAGCAAGGGGTGCAGGCGACTGCGGTGCGCCCTGTCGTGGCTTCCGCGGGTTCTCTTGCCTCATCGCATTCGGTGCAGGTTGGTGTGGCGGGGTTGATTCCAACGGATTTGTCTGCGCAGGCCGCGCCAGGCGCTGCCCAGATCATTCCTGTGTCGGCGCAAATGCCCATGGTCGAATATCTCTTGGCGCATCAACAAATGGCGGGCGGCATGATGCCCGTTGTGCCGGCAACGCTTCGGGTTGTCGCTGAGCGTTCTGCCGCTCCGTCTGCGCTATCCCATTGATGGCGGGCGCACGTTCCCACCCCTGCACAGCGGGAGCCGTCATGGCGCGCTTTGTGCGCCGGGCTGCACTGGGCGGCATGCTGGGTGCGCTGCTGCTGAGTCCGGTGTTTGCGGCGCAGTTTGCGGACGCGCAAACCGTGCCGCAAGCGGCGGCGGCCTCGCATGCGCTGCGGCCGTCCGAAGCGCAGTCGCATGGGCTGGAACACTGGTTGCAGACTGTGAGTTCAGCGGCGCGGTCGCTGAATTACAGCGGGGTGTTCATTACCCAGCGCGGGGAAGACATCAGCACCTCCAGCCTGGTTCACTATGTGGTTCCTCAAGGGCACTTCGAGCGGATTGAAACCCTGGACGGGCAGCGCCGCATCATGGTGTCGCTCAACGATCAGGTGCGCACCAGCTGGCCGGAGTACCGTCTGACACTGATTGATAATCAGGCAGGCCAGTCCAGTTTTCCGCGACTGCTGAAAACCACGGATGGCGAAGTCGACCGCAATTACCGTCTTGAGCACAGTGGGCAGGAGCGCTGTGCCGGCTACGAGTGCCGTGTGTCGACCATCCTGCCACGCGACGATCTGCGCTGGGGCTACCGGCTGTGGTCGCTGCGCGACTCGCAGCTTCTGGTCAAGGCGCAGACGCTTGATGCGGCTGGCCATGTCATCGATCAGGTGGCCTTCACCCAACTGAAAATCAACGTTTTGCCACGCAACGATCTGGTGCGAGACAGTCTGCGACAAGCACCTGGGTATGCGGTGGAGCAGATGAAAGTCGTTCCCGTGACTCTGCAGTCACAGGGTTGGGCCTTGTCGGCGCCGGTGCCTGGCTTCAAGACGGTCGGCGTGTTCCGCCGCAGTATGTCGGTTGGTGGCAAATCGTCCGAAGTGCTGCAGTGGTTGCTGAGTGATGGATTGGCCTCGGTCTCCATTTTTATTCAGCCCGCCTCGGCCTTGACCGAGCCCGTCGCGCCGGAGCAGCGGGTTGGCGGCACGCTGGCCCTGTCTCGTCGTATGGGCGAGTCGTGGTTGACGGTGATGGGCGCGGTGCCCGAGCGGACCTTGCGTCGCATCAGCGAAGCGGTCGTTCGCGTGCAATAAGGCCGGTGCCAAGCGTGCAATAACGCGGGGTTTCTGCCCTGCAACAGCGCAGCCGCGGTGTTTTCCGTATGCTGCCTCTGCGGCGGTTCCACAATTGAATTGCAGTGACATGCCTGAAACCGGGCGCGATGTATCAGGGAGAAATCGGTGAAAAAATTTTTATTGACGTGTTTGAGTGCGGGTTTTCTGGCGATGACTGGCGCTGCTGTTCCGGTGCAGGCGGCGGGGTCTGTGCCACAGCAGGCATGTGTCGCCTGCGGCCTGCCGGATTTCACCGGACTGGTGGAGAAATCAGGGCCGTCAGTGGTCAACATCCGCACCTACAAGAAAGTGGCAGTGGGCAGCGGCGATGAAATGGACGATCAGACTCGCGAGTTGCTCCGTCGTTTCTTTGGCGTTCCCATTCCTGCGCCGGATGCTCCGAAGGGCGGAAAAGACGCGCCGCAGGATGAAGAAGAGCGGCCCACGGGCGTGGGGTCGGGTTTCATCATCAGCCCGGATGGCTACATCATGACCAATGCCCACGTCGTGGACGGCGCGGACGAAATCATGGTGACGCTGACCGACAAACGCGAGTTCAAGGCCAAGCTCATCGGCGCGGACAAGCGCACCGATGTGGCGCTGGTGAAGATCGACGCCAAGCAGCCCTTGCCCGCCGTGCAGATTGGCGATTCGGCCAAGGTCAAGGTGGGCGAGTGGGTGGTGGCCATTGGCTCGCCCTTCGGGCTGGAAAACACTGTGACGGCAGGCATCGTCAGTGCCAAAGGACGCGATACCGGCGATTACACGCCGTTCATCCAGACGGATGTGGCGGTGAATCCCGGCAACTCGGGCGGCCCGCTGATTGATATGCGCGGCAACGTCATCGGCATCAACTCCCAGATTTACAGCCGCACCGGCGGGTTCATGGGCATTTCCTTCGCCATTCCCATTGACGAAGCCATGCGCGTGGTCGAGCAGCTCAAGAAGCAGGGCTATGTCGTGCGCGGCAAGATTGGCGTGCAGATCGACGCCGTGAGCCGTGAGCTGGCCGAGTCGCTGGGTCTGGGACAGGCGCGTGGTGCCTTGGTGCGCGTGGTCGAGAAGGGTGGCGCGGCAGACAAGGCCGGTGTGCAGGTGGGCGACATTGTCACCAGCTTCAACGGCAAGCCGGTGGAGCGTGCCAACGACTTGCCGCGTCTTGTGGGCGAAACCAAGCCAGACGCCACGGTGCCAATGCAAGTGCTGCGCATGGGCAAGACCGTGACTCTGAACGTCAAGGTGGGCGAATGGGTGATGGACAAGAAGCCTGGCGCCAAGCCTGCCGAAGAGCAGAAGCCCGAAGCCGTGAGCAAGGCCAATGCGCTGGGCGTCAAAGTCATTGATCTCAACGAGGCGCAAAAACGCCAGCTTGGTGTGAGCAGCGGCGTGCTGGTCGAGGCGGTGCGCAATGGCGCGGCGCGTGACGGCCTGCGCGTGGGCGATGTGATTCTGGCCGTGGGCAATGCGGCGGTCAGCAGCACCGCACAGTTCAACGCCATCAGCGCCCAATTGCCGGTGGGCAAGCAGGTTGCCGTGTTGGTGCGGCGGGGCGAGGCTGGCCTCTACATCCTGTTGCGCCCGCAGAACTGAGCGTTTGAGCGCGCGCCGAGTGGGGTCTCACCGCCCCGCCTCCCGGAGGGGCAAGGACATTTGGGGCGCACTGCGTTTCCCTGAGGGCGCTCTGATTCCCTAACCCGGCCTGACGGCCGGGGTAGAATGGGCTCCCAGCAAGTAGTAGCAGTTGCCAAATCAATTTGTTGGAAGGCGCGTCAGGCTTGTCGCGCCTTTTTTCTTGATTTCCCTCGTGTTTTGCGTCATTCCCGCAGGGTTCGTCGTCCGCGGGGCTTGAGCCGGTCGCCCCAGCGGTCCTTTGCATGAATCACATCCGCAATTTTTCCATCATCGCGCATATCGACCACGGTAAATCCACCCTGGCCGATCGCATCATTCAGCGCTGCGGCGGCTTGTCCGACCGCGAAATGGAGGCGCAGGTCCTCGATTCCATGGACATCGAGCGCGAGCGCGGCATCACCATCAAGGCACAGACCGCCGCGCTGCAGTATGTCGCGCGCGATGGTCAGACCTACAACCTCAACCTGATCGACACGCCTGGCCATGTCGACTTCAGCTATGAAGTCAGCCGGTCGCTGTCTGCCTGCGAGGGCGCGCTGCTGGTGGTCGATGCCAGTCAGGGCGTGGAGGCGCAGACCGTCGCGAACTGCTACACCGCACTCGACCTCGGAGTGGATGTCGTGCCGGTGCTCAACAAGATGGATCTGCCGCAGGCCGATCCCGAGCGCGCCAAGGAAGAGATCGAGGAGGTCATTGGCATTGATGCCACGGACGCCATTCCCTGCAGCGCCAAAACAGGCATGGGCATCGATGACATTCTCGAAGCTGTCATCACCCGCATGCCGCCGCCCAAGGGCGTGGTCGATGCGCCGCTGCGCGCCATGATCATCGACTCCTGGTTTGATACCTATGTCGGCGTGGTCATGCTGGTGCGGGTGGTGGATGGAACGCTGAAAAAGGGGGAGCGTTTCAAGATGATGGCCACGCACGCCGCCTACAACGCCGAGCAGCTCGGGGTGTTTACGCCCAAGGCCGTTCAGCGGGATGCGCTCAATGCGGGCGAGGTGGGTTACATCATTGCCGGCATCAAGGAATTGCAGGCCGCCAAGGTCGGTGACACCATCACCCTGGAAAAGAAGCAGCCCAACAACCTCGGGCCTGCCGCCGAGGCGTTGCCGGGCTTCAAGGAAATTCAGCCGCAGGTGTTCGCCGGGCTGTACCCCACCGAGGCGAGCGAATATGACCAGCTGCGTGATGCGCTGGAAAAGCTCAAGCTCAACGACGCCGCTATGCGCTACGAGCCGGAAGTCAGCCAGGCGCTGGGCTTCGGTTTCCGCTGTGGCTTCCTGGGGCTGTTGCATATGGAAATCGTGCAAGAGCGGCTGGAGCGTGAGTTCGACCAGGATCTCATCACCACGGCACCCTCGGTGGTCTATCAGGTGCTGCTGCCCAATGGCGAGGTGATCGAGGTCGAAAATCCGTCGAAAATGCCCGATCAGGCACGCATCGCTGAAATCCGGGAGCCCATCGTCACCGTGCATCTGTATATGCCGCAAGACTACGTCGGCCCGGTGATGACCCTGGCCAATCAGAAGCGCGGCATGCAACTCAATATGGCGTATCACGGTCGGCAGGTCATGCTGACCTACGACATGCCACTGGCCGAGATCGTGCTCGATTTTTTCGACAAACTCAAAAGTGTGTCGCGCGGCTATGCCTCGATGGACTACGAGTTCAAGGAGTACCGCGCGGCCGACGTGGTGAAGGTCGATATGCTGATCAATGGCGACCGCGTGGATGCGCTGTCCATCATCGTGCACCGCAGCCAGAGCCAGTATCGCGGGCGCCAGGTGGCGGCCAAGATGCGCGAGATCATCCCGCGCCAGATGTACGACGTCGCCATCCAGGCTGCCATCGGTGGCAACATCATCTCGCGTGAGACAATCAAAGCCCTGCGTAAAAACGTGCTGGCCAAGTGCTATGGCGGCGACATCAGCCGAAAACGCAAGCTGCTCGAAAAGCAGAAGGCGGGCAAAAAGCGCATGAAACAAATCGGCTCGGTCGAGGTGCCGCAAGAAGCCTTCCTCGCCATCCTGCAAGTCGAAGACTGACCCACTCCCTCTAAAAAATCCCGTATGGAAACCGCGCCCAGCGTCAATTTCACTCTGTTGCTGTTCATTCTTCTGGTGGTCACTGGCGTGTTCTGGTTCGCCGAGCGTTGGTATTTCGCACCGCAGCGCCGCCGTGCGGCCAAAGTGGCAGTCGCGCAATTGCAGGAGCGTCGCATCGCCCTCGAAAAACAGGGGTTGGCCACCGAGGGCGCCGTGGCGACCGATGCCGATATCGAGGCCGCGCGCGAGCGCGTGCAAACCCAACCCTGGTGGCTGGAGTGGACTGCTGGGCTGTTCCCGGTCATTCTGGTGGTGTTTTTGCTGCGTTCTTTTGTGGCCGAACCGTTCAAGATTCCATCGGGTTCGATGGAGCCCACTCTGGTGCCAGGCGACCTGATTCTGGTGAACAAGTTTGAATACGGCCTGCGCCTGCCCCTGCTTGACACCCGCATCACTTCAGGGGAACTGCCCCGGCGTGGTGATGTGATCGTGTTTCGCCTGCCCAAAGATCCCAAGATCGACTACATCAAGCGCATCGTCGGCCTGCCGGGTGACACCGTGTCGTATGAAAACAAGCAATTGGTGATCAACGGCAAGACCGTGCAGGAAACCCCGCTGCCCGATTACTTCGATCCCGGCACCATGACGTATTACAAACAGTACATGGAAAAGCTCGGCATGCATGATCACCGCATCATGATCAATTCCATGGCACCGCCCTATGTGATCGGCGGGCCCGACAACTTTCCGCACCGCGACATGTGTCACTACAACGCCGAAGGCTTTGTCTGCAAGGTTCCGGCTGGGAATTATTTCGTGATGGGCGACAACCGCGACAACTCGCTGGATTCACGTTATTGGGGTTTTGTCCCCGAGCGCAATATCATCGGCAAAGCCTTTGTGGTGTGGATGAATTTCAGCGCACCGAAGAACATTGGGCTGATTCATTGATCGTCACTGCCGGATGGGGAGATCGGGGCCAATATGAAACAGCATGACAAACAACGCGGAATCACTCTGATCGGGCTGATTTTCTGGGGCGCCATTCTGGCGTTTGTCGTGGTCATCGGTGCGCAGGCCGTGCCGACTGCCACGGAATACTTTGCCATCCAGAAGGCGGTGGATCAGGCGGCCAAGGCTGGCCCCACAGTGGCCGACATCCGCTCGGCCTACTCCAAAATGGCCGATGTCGACTACATCTCCTCCGTGACCGCACAAGATCTCAACATCACCAAGGTCAACGACAAAGTGGTGGTTTCCTTTGCCTACAACAAGGAAATCCATATCGCGGGGCCGGTGTTTTTGCTGATCAAGTACGCCGGCCAATCGCACTGATTCACGGGTGAGCACGGCACTGGAAACGCGGCTGGGCTATGTCTTCCGCGATCGCAAATTATTTGACAGGGCGCTGACGCACCGCAGCTTCGGCGCCGATCACAACGAGCGCCTGGAGTTTCTCGGCGACTCGGTGCTCAATCTTTCTGCCGCGGCCTTGCTGTACCACCAGGCGGCGCGTCAGGACGAAGGGCAACTCTCCCGCCTGCGCGCAGCCCTGGTGCGAGCCGAGGCGCTGGCCGAAGTGGCCAGAACCATCGACCTGGGAGGCCATCTCCGGCTGGGGGAGGGCGAGTTGCAAAGTGGCGGCTCCAAGCGGGAATCCATTCTGGCCGATGCGCTGGAAGCCCTGCTCGGCGCGATCTATCTTGAGGCCGGGTTCGACACTGCGCAGGACGTGATGCGCCACTTGTTTACCCCGCTGGTCGAAGCGCTCGACGCCGACGTGGTACGCAAGGACGCCAAGACACAGTTGCAGGAATTCTTGCAGGGCCAGCGCTTGCCGCTGCCCGCCTACACCGTGCTGGATGTGCGCGGCGCGGCCCATCAGCAACAATTTCAGGTGGAGTGCGCAGTGCCTGCGCTTGGCTTGACGGTGAGCGGTGAGGGAGATAGCC
>JAFGXB010000162.1 GCA_016936875.1 Burkholderiaceae bacterium
ACGGTGTTGGTCTCGCTGCATCAGGTGGAAATGGCGTTGCGCTATTGCCCGCGCACCGTCGCCCTCCATCAGGGCAAGGTGGTGTACGACGGCCCCTCCGCCGCGCTCACCCCCGACATGCTGCGCACGCTCTACGGCGTACAGGCCGATGAGTTTTTGAACACGGTGGATTCCGCCCCGCAGGCTTCAGCCCATACGCCCGCAGAAAAACTGGGGATGGTCATGATGCAAGCGGCTTGACCGCACCGCATCAGCAGCCTTCTTCAACCCACGCGCGTTTTCTTTCTTTGTTGTCTCGTTCGTTTGTTTCCAGGGAGTTTCACCATGATCAAAAAAATCCTCGCCACCGCCGTTTGCGCCTTGAGCCTGAGCTGCGCGGCGCATGCCACCACCATCAACTTCGGCATCATTTCCACCGAGTCGAGCACCAATCTGAAAAAGGATTGGGAGCCTGTGCTGGCTGAAATGGCCAAGCAGACCGGCTACGAAATCAAACCCTTTTTCGCCCCCGACTATGCCGGCGTGATTGAAGGCATGCGCTTCAACAAGGTGCAAGTGGCCTGGTTCGGCAACAAATCGGCGATGGAAGCGGTGGATCGCTCCGACGGCGAAGTCTTCGCCCAAACCATTGCCGCCGATGGCTCCGCCGGTTACTACTCGCTGCTCATCGTCAACAAAAAGAGCCCGATCAATACCCTCGACGCGATGCTGAAGGACGGCAAGTCGCTGAGCTTCAGCATCGGCGATCCCAACTCCACCTCGGGTTTTCTGGTGCCTTCTTACTACGTGTTCGCCAAGCACAACATCGACCCCAAGACGTTTTTCAAGGTCACGCGCAGCGCCAACCACGAGTCCAACGCCATGGCGGTGGCCAATGGCCAGGTGGACGTGGCAACGAACAACACCGAAAGCATGGATCGCCTGAAGATGGTGCACCCCACCGACTTTGAAAAGATCAAGGTCATCTGGACCTCGCCGCTGATTCCTTCCGACCCGCTGGTCATGCGCAAAGACCTGCCGCAAGCCGAAAAAACCAAGATCGCCGATTTCTTCTTCGCCTACGGCAAGACCCCGGAACAGAAAGACGCGCTCAAGCGTCTGGGTCTCTCGGGCTTCAAGCCGTCGACCAACGCACAGCTCATGCCGATCCGCCAGATCAGCCTGTTCACCAAGCGCACCAAGATCGAAGCGGATGCCAAGCTGAGCGCTGACGAGAAAAAATCGCAGATCGCCAAGATCGACGAGCAACTTGCCGCACTGAAGTAAAGCAGCACGCCGGGTTGTCGGGCCGCACGGCCCGCCGTCCGGTTTTTTCTTGCCCAGGCCAGAACCACCATGTCCGCACATCCGCCCACACCCGCCCATGACCTCCCTGCTCCTCCCCCAAAGCGCTGGGGCGCGCTCATCGGCTGGGGAGTGATCCTCGCCATCCTTGCCGCCTCCTGGCAGGGGGCGGATATCCGCCCGTTCGATCTGGTACGCGATTCGGGGAACATGGGGGCTTATGCTGCCGGATTTTTTCCTCCCGACTTTGCCGACTGGCGCATGTATCTGGAGGAGATGGTGGTCACGGTGCAGATCGCGGTCTGGGGGACGGCGCTTGCGGTGCTGTGCTCAGTTCCGCTCGGCCTGCTGTCGTCCTCGAACATCGTGCCCTGGTGGGTGTATCAGCCGGTGCGGCGCTTGATGGACGCGTTTCGCGCCATCAATGAAATGGTGTTCGCCATGCTGTTCGTCGTCGCTGTCGGACTGGGGCCGTTTGCCGGTGTGCTGGCACTATGGATTCATACCACCGGCACGCTGTCCAAACTCTTTTCGGAAGCCGTCGAAGCCATCGACCCGCAACCGGTCGAAGGCATCCGCTCGACTGGCGCATCCGCCCTGCATGAAGTAATTTACGGTGTCATTCCGCAAGTGATGCCCCTGTGGATTTCCTACACCCTGTATCGCTTCGAAGCCAATGTGCGCTCGGCGTCTGTGGTCGGCATGGTGGGCGCGGGAGGTATTGGCGTCATCTTGTGGGAGATCATTCGCGGCTTCCAGTACGGCCAGACGGCGGCAGTCCTGCTCATCATCATCGTCACGGTCAGCATGATCGACCTGATCTCGTCGCAGATTCGCAAGCGGTTTTTCTGAATCGGTTCTTGACCCCATCACCCCATGCAACGCATCCACTGCGGCACACCCGAAGACCCCTGGTCGGCGGGACGATCCCTCACTCCGGCGCCGGAAATCGACCCCAGTTCCTGGGTGCGCGAATCCGACTTCGGCCTCTACACCTATCTCGGCCCGCGCAGCAGCGTGGCGGAAAGCCGGCTTGACGACTACAGCTACGCGATGGGCGACAACCAGATCGCCCATGCCCGCATCGGCAAGTTCTGCAACATCGCCACCCATGCGCGCATCAACCCGAGCAACCATCCCTGGTGGCGCGCCACCCTGCACCATTTCACCTATCGCAGCGCCTCGCACGGGTTTTCGTTGGAAGACGACGCCGAATTCTTCGACTGGCGCCGACAGGACCAAGTGACCATCGGCCCGGACGTGTGGATCGGCCACGGCGCCCTCGTCATGCCGGGCGTGACCATTGGCGCGGGGGCGGCCATCGGCAGCGGCGCCGTGGTCACGCATGACGTGCCGCCTTACGCCATCGTGGTGGGCGTGCCTGCACGGGTGCTGCGCTACCGCTGCGACCCGGCCACCGCAGACAGGCTGCAGCAGATTGCCTGGTGGTACTGGAGCCGCGAGCAACTCGACGCAGCGCTGCCCGATTTCCGCGCGCTGAACATCGCCGCTTTCGCCGAGAAATACCTGAACGCGCAAGGAAACGCAGCGCCGCCCCAAGTCTCCTTGTCCACCTCGCGGCTTGCAAGCCGCTCGGATTCGCCTCTGTCCATGCTGCCGCAGGGCTCATCCCCCACGGAGGGCGGGTCGGAGCGCTGACCCTGGGGGCGTTCAACAGTCTGAGCCTGCCCTGCGGTTCAGCGCTCGATTTCCGGCAGTCCCCAGTAGTAGCCCTGGCCCCAGTCCACGCCGATGCGGCGCATGGCGTCTGCGGTGGCCTCGTCTTCGATGCCTTCGGCAATGGTCAGGATGCCGAGCTCGTGCGCCATGCTGTTGATCGAGCGCACCATGGCCTGTGCTCGCGGGCTGTGGGCCGCCTCGCGCACCAGTTCAGCCTCGATCTTGAGATAGCTCACCGGCAGCTTGAGCACATACAGGTAAGACGAATACCCGCTACCGAAGTCGTCCACCGCGAGTTGGAAGCCGAAGTCGATCAGTGGCTGCACCAGTTTGCGCACGGCCTCGGCGTCGCCGATGAGTTGGCGCTCGGTGATTTCGATGACCATGGGCTTGGCCTTGCCGGTCATGTCCACCGCGCAGGCATTGCAGAAATGTTGCGCCCGGTCGAGCAGCTTTTGCACGTCTTCAGGCCGACTGAGGAAATCGGCAGAGCAGTTGATCATGTACTTCATGGGGGTGCCGGTCTGCTCCATGCGCAGGCTGCAGCGCGACATGACCTGTTTGGACACGCGCGAGTCGATGCGGTGCTCCAGCCGCAGGCGATTGGCCACGTCGATGAACTGCGCAGCGGGAATCACATCGCCGTTTTCCGCGACGAGCCGCGCAAGCGCTTCAAACCCCGTGATCTGCCCATCAGCCAGGGACACGAGCGGTTGATACGCCACACGGATGCGATCGTCCTCGATGGCGCGCTTGAGGGTGAAGCCTTGCAGATAGTCCTGCGCCGATTTGCCCTCGAATTGCTTGACCCGGTTGCGCCCGCCAGCCTTGGCGTTGTAAAGCGCCGAGTCGCACTGCCCCAGCAACTCGGCAATTGTCAGCGGGTTCTCTGGCTCCCAGGCCGAGACGCCAAAGCTCGCTGTTAAACGCAATTCGGTGCCGCCGACCGACATGCGGGTATGCGAAATGATGTCGCGCAGCTTCTCTGCCGCGGCCCGCGCCGTGTCCAGGGAAGACGCGGGCAGCAGCGCCAGAAACTCCTCGCCGCCCCAGCGCGCCACATGGTCTTCCTTGCGCACCCGGGTTTGCAGCAAATGCGCCACCTGCTGCAGCACGGCGTCTCCCGAGGCGTGGCCGAAGCCGTCGTTGATGAGTTTGAAATGATCGAGATCGAACAGCACCAGCGCGTAGCCGACGGCGTGGTCCCGCGCAAGATCGTGGGCCCGCTGCAGATGCTCGTTCATGCCACGCCGGTTGAGCAGCCCGGTGAGGCTGTCCTGATTGGCGAGCCGGTACATGATCTCGGCGCGGTCGCGCAGTTGCGTGCTGTCGCGCTCGGCCTGCCTG
>JAFGXB010000163.1 GCA_016936875.1 Burkholderiaceae bacterium
CGGCCAGATGGTGCGCCAGTATTGCCCCCACAACACGCCGCTCGGCACCGAAACCGCCACGGCCAGATCGGGGTAGGTTTGCAGGCGTTGCCAGCTTCCGATGCGCATCGTTCCATCCGCCACCACCAGCCCGGTGTAGTGGCCGTTGTTCAAGGCAGGATGATCGGCAAAGGAGCGTGTGAAAGCACCCGCCTGCGGTCTGGAGAAAAAGGCCTTGTCTTTCGGCGACGGCCAGCGCGCCAGCACATAGCCGTCATTGCGCGCCAGAATGGCCGCCATGCCACCGTAGGGCAACGCAGTATTGGCCAGGGTGTGCCGCAAAAAGGTCTCGGTGCTGACCGCCGCGACCACATAGAACGCCGGGCGGCCCGCGCTGGCCGCCACTTCGCGCACCAGCGGAATCACCCAGACGCCGAGCAGCGGGCCAATGACCGGGCGGCCGATGATCAAGCCTTTTTGTTGCGGCAATGCGCGCATCCGCGCGAAGGCCTGCACCAGATCGGGATAGTGCTGCAGATCAGGGAGTTTGTCGGAGCGCAGCGAACTCCCCAGCAGGTGCCCATCCGCCGATACGACGCTGATGGACAGTGCGCCCGGCAGCAGCGCCTGCCTGCGCTCCAGCAAAATTTGCAACACCTCCGGGTGCTGCAGCAAATCGGCCTTCTCCGCCAGATCGGCACCCGTGGCGTCGAGCACCGAGGAAAAGCTCTGGAAATACGACTGGGTGGCGCTCACCAGAAAACTTGAACTGGTGTCGAGCGAGCCATACAGAATCTGCCGCTGCGCGCGCCAGGTGGTGAAGGCATACAGCAGCGCCAGCGCGATGAACACCACAAACAGGGTCCAGTAGAGGCGGCGGATCCAGCGCTGCGCCAGCGGCGCGGGCGCCAGCCCTTCCCTCGGCTCGAACAGCGGCAGCGCAGTGTGCCCTTCCATCCCCGCGGTCAGGGTATCGGGTTCGGAGACGATCCGCTCGGAAGCCATGCAGTGGGTAGTTGGAAAAGGCCTTCTTGATCGGGGAGGCGGCAGGAGAATTTAGCCACTGTCAGTGCAGTCCCTGCCGAGCGCTTGCACTGTACCGCGCCCGTTCCGCAGGTCACAACGCCCTATTCCGGGAGACGTGCATCAATCCGCGCATTGTGTGAAAGACTTCACAATTCCTGTTCCAGCGCAACAGACTGCTTGCGCGTATTGAGCGCCACATGAATGCCGGCAAAAATGAGCAAGGCCGCCCAAAAGTGATACCAGTGGATAGTCTCATTGAGGAACAGCCAGCTCAGCAGCGCGGCAAACAAGGGTGCGAGATTGCCAAAGTAGGCCGGAATCTGCGCCCCCACCTTGCCCACCGCGCTGCCCCAGCACCAGTAGGCCAGCAGTGAGGGCAGCACCGCCACATAGGCCAGCGCCAGCCAGACCGGACCGCCCCAATGCGTGATTTCTCCCCCAATCCAGCGCTCGGCCAGCATGAAGGGCAGGATGGACAGCACGCCCCAGATCATCTGCGCCGCCAGCGAAGTCATCGGCGCCAGGCCCAGCGGGCGCTGCCGCAGCTCCCAGGTGTAGATGGCCCAGAGAAACACGGCGAACAGCATGATGAGATCGCCCGGTGCGAAATGCAGCGCCGCCAGATGCGCCAGATCACCCTTGGCCACCACCAGCGCCACCCCGGCAATCGACAGCAGCGCACCGATCCACTGCGCCCGCCCCACGGCCTGCTTGTAAAACGCCCCGCCGATGAGCAGGATGAACACTGGCGCGCTGGAGGTGATGAGCGAGACATTGAGCGGCGTGGTGGTTTCCAGCGCCACATATTGCAGCGAGTTGTAGCTGCCCACCCCCAGAATGCCCATGACGGCGAGCGACTTCCAGTGGCGAAAAAACAGGGCGCGGTTGCGCCACAAATCGGGGCCGACGATGAGCAGCGCAATCGCCAGGGCGAAAAACCAGCGGTAGAAACTTAGCGCGAGGGGCGGAATCTGCCCCACCATCAGCCGCCCGACAACGGCGTTTCCAGCCCAGAACAGCGGCGGCAGAGTGAGCAGAAGGGCGGTCTGCGGATCGAGGAGGCGATGTTGTTGGGGCATGCGTGCATTATTTCAGTGCGCCGACAAGCCTGCACTGGTCACCGCGTTCCGCGACTCGGCGCCCCTCCCGGAACCGGCCCGCAGACCGGCTCCAGACGGGCATGCTCAGTCGTACACCTCGGCCCCCACCAGCCTTGGCGCAGCGGCGTCCTTGGCCGCCAGACTGGGCTGGCCGTCCGGCAGGTTCAGGCAGGAGAGCGGCCAGTCGATGCCCAGTTCCGGGTCATTCCAGGCCAGATTGCGGTCGTGCTCGGGGAACCAGTAGTCGGTGGTCTTGTAGAGGAAGTCGGCGGTGTCGCTCAGCACCATAAAGCCGTGACCGAAGCCCGGCGGGACCCACAGCAGACGCTGGTTTTCCGCGCTCAGTTCCACGCCGACCCACTGTTTGAAGCGCGGCGAGCTGCGGCGCAGGTCCACCGCCACGTCCCACACCGTGCCGGTGACGGCGCGCACCAGCTTGCCTTGCGGTTTGACGACTTGGTAGTGCAGGCCGCGCAGCACGCCCTGGGCCGACTTGGAGTGGTTGTCCTGCACGAACTCCACGTCCAGGCCGGTGTCGGCAGCGAAGGTGTTGCGGTTGTAGCTCTCGAAGAAAAACCCCCGGGCATCGCCGAACACCTTGGGCTCGAGGATGAGCACTTCGGGCAGTGCAGTGGGAATGACCTTCATGCGCCGACCTCCGTGAGCAGGCGCAGCAGGTATTGGCCGTAGCCGTTCTTTTTCATCGGCGCGGCCAGGCCTTCGAGCTGGTCAGCGCCAATCCAGCCGGCGCGGAAGACGATCTCCTCGGGGCAGGCCACCTTCAGGCCCTGGCGCTTCTCGATGGTGGCGATGAACTGCCCGGCTTCGAGCAGGCTGTCGTGGGTGCCGGTATCCAGCCAGGCGTAGCCACGGCCCAGGGTCTGCACCTGCAGATTGCCCTGCTCCAGGTAGACGCGGTTGACGTCGGTGATCTCCAGCTCGCCGCGCGGTGAGGGCTTGAGGCTGGCGGCAATGTCCACCACCTGTTTGTCGTAGAAGTACAGGCCGGTGACGGCGTAGTTGCTCTTCGGTTTGGCAGGTTTTTCTTCAATGCTGATGGCGCGCCCCGTCGCATCGAATGCGACCACGCCGTAGCGCTCAGGGTCGTGCACGCGGTAGGCGTAGACCGTGGCGCCTTCGGTCTGGGCATGGGCCTCTTTCAGCGAGGCCTGCAGGTCGTGTCCCCAGAACAGGTTGTCGCCGAGCACCAGCGCGCTTGGGGCGCCCGCGATGAAGTCGCGGCCGATGACAAAGGCCTGGGCCAGGCCGTCGGGGCTGGGCTGCACGGCGTATTGCAGATTGATGCCCCACTGGCTGCCGTCGCCCAGCAACTGGGTGAAGCGCGGGGTGTCCTGCGGGGTGGAGATGATGAGCACGTCGCGGATGCCGGCCAGCAGCAGCGCCGAGAGCGGGTAGTAGATCATCGGCTTGTCATACACCGGCAGCAGTTGCTTGCTCACCGCCTGGGTGACGGGGTAGAGCCGGGTGCCGGAGCCACCGGCGAGGATGAGGCCTTTGCGTTGCATGGTCATTGCGGGAGTTCGTCGATCAGGCGATGCACCTGGGTGGGCCAGGGCGGCAGCACCAGGTCGAAGGTGGATTGCAGTTTGGCGCAGTCGAGCCGGGAGTTGGCCGGACGCGGCGCGGGCAGCGGATAGTCCTGGGTGCCGATGGCCTGCACCTGCGCTGCGCTGCAACGCAGCGGCAGTCCGCGTGCTGCGGCCTGCTGGAGAACGGCCTGCGCATAGCCGTGCCAACTGGTGCTGCCGCTGGCGGTGAGGTGGTAGAGGCCGCTCAGCCTGTCGCTGCGCGCGGGATCAAACAGCACGCGGTGCAGCGCCAGCGCGGTGACGTCGGCGATCAGCTCGGCGCTGGTGGGCGCGCCGAACTGGTCGGCAATCACCCGCAGACTGTCGCGCTCGGCGGCGAGCTTGAGCATGGTTTTGGCGAAGTTGCCACCGCGCGCGGCGTACACCCAGGAGGTGCGCAAGAGGAAGTGGCGGCAGCCGCTGGCGGCAATGGTCTGTTCGCCCGCCAGTTTGCTGCGGCCGTAGGCGCTTTGGGGATTGGGGGTGTCGGTCTCGGTGTAGGGCGCTGCTTTGCGACCATCGAACACATAGTCGGTGGAGTAGTGCACCAGCCAGGCGCCGTGCGCCGCGGCGTAGTCGGCCAGCACTTGCGGGGCCTCGGCGTTGATGCGCTGGGCGCTCTCCATCTCGGTTTCGGCCTTGTCGACGGCGGTGTAGGCGGCGGCGTTGACGAGGATTTGCGGCTGCTCTCGCTCCAGCAGGGCCTTCAGGCCGGCCAAGTCGCTGAGATCGGCCTGGGCGCGGGTGTATGGCAGCACGGTGCCCAGCGGCAGCAGGGCGCGGCGCAGCTCCCAGCCGACCTGGCCGTCCGCGCCGAGCAGCAGGATGCGGGGGGGCTTGCTTGCGCTCACGCTGCGGCTCCGTACTGGGTGCCGACCCACTGACGATATTCGCCGCTGGTGACGTGGGCCACCCAGTCGGAATGGTCGAGGTACCACTGCACGGTGCGCTTGAGGCCGGTGGTGAAGGTTTCCTGCGGCGTCCAGCCGAGTTCGCGCGCGATCTTGCGGGCGTCGATGGCGTAGCGCCGGTCGTGGCCGGGGCGGTCGGCCACGAAGGTGATCTGCGTCTTGTAGGATGTGCCGTCCGCCTTGGGGCGCAAGCCATCGAGCAGATCGCACAGGGTGTGCACCACGTCGAGGTTCTTCACTTCGTTGCAGCCGCCCACGTTGTAGGTCGCGCCCAGGGCGCCGGCTTCGAGCACGCGGGCGATGGCGCGGCAGTGGTCTTCCACGTAGAGCCAGTCGCGCACGTTCTGGCCGTCGCCGTACACCGGCAGGGCTTGGCCGGCCAGGGCGTTGTGGATCATCAACGGAATGAGTTTCTCGGGGAACTGGTAGGGGCCGTAGTTGTTGGAGCAGTTGGTGGTGAGCACAGGCAGGCCGTAGGTGTGATGCCAGGCGCGCACGAGGTGGTCGGACGCGGCCTTGCTCGCGGAGTACGGGCTGTTCGGTTCGTAGGCCTTGGTCTCGGCGAAGGGCGGGTCGCTCGGGCCGAGCGAGCCGTA
>JAFGXB010000164.1 GCA_016936875.1 Burkholderiaceae bacterium
GGCAACGCAGGGAAAACGCCGGGCCGCCCCAAGTTTTCCCAGCCCCCTCGGGGGGCAGCGCAGGCGAAGCCGGAGCGTGGGGGCAACTTTCCTCAGCGCGGAATCTGCACGTCCCATTGCCGCGCCGCGATGACGGCGGTGCGCGCGTTCATGTACGACGAATACAGGCGCTTCTGGTAGATGCGCGGTGCGGGCAACATGACGGCCAGCCTGGCAGCCTGCGCCGGGCTCAGGCGGGCGGCGCTGGTGTGGAAATAGGTTTGCGCGGCGGCCTCGGCGCCGTAGATGCCGTTGCCCCATTCCACGCTGTTGAGGTAGATCTCCAGAATGCGGCGTTTGCCCAGTATGCCTTCGAGCATGAAAGTGATGATCAGCTCCTGCCCCTTGCGCAGATAGTCGCGTTCGGGCGAGAGAAACAGGTTCTTGGCGAGCTGTTGGGTGATGGTGGAGCCGCCGATGAGTTTGCCGCGGCGCTCGAAGTGCCGACTGTGATTGCGGTCCCAGGCGTTCTGGATGGCGTCCCAGTCCACGCCGTCATTTGTCAGGAAGGTGGCATCTTCCGAGGCGACCACCGCGCGCTTGAGGTGCGGGCTGATGGCGTCGTAAGGAACCCAGTCATGCATCCACGGCGTTTTGTCGCCACTTTTGAGAATGCGCAGTTCGGCGGCGCGGATGAAGGTGGTGCTCGATGGTGGAATGATGGTCCACAGCGCAATGCGCAGGGCGAAATAGCCTTGCAGCACGAGGCCGCAAAGCAGCGTCAGCCACAGTAAGCGGCGCCACAGTGGCGCGGGGTTGCCTGGTTTCATGCTTAGCGCGCTGTGAGTTCGGCGCGCAGTGCGGCCAGCACGGGGGCGGTGTCGGGTGCTTCGCCGTGCCACAGGGTGTAGCTTTGCGCGGCTTGCTCCACCAGCATGCCCAGACCGTCCCAGGCCTGCGCGCCCGCTGTTTTGGCTTGGGCGACGAAGGGCGTGTCGTGCGCGGCGTACATCATGTCGTAGGCCCAGACGCCGGGGCGCAGCACGCCCTCTGGCAGATCGAGCGCGCGGCCGCCCAGGCTGGCGGCCGTGGCGTTGATCACGCCGTCGGCCCAATGGGTGGGCGGGTCGAGCACGACTTGCAGATCGGCGCCGTGCTGCGCCGCGAGGGCGCTGTGGCGCGCGGCCAGGGATTGCGCCTTGTCGGCGCTGCGGTTCCAAAGGGCGATGGCGCGGGCACCGGCTGCGATCAAGGGGCCGAGCACGCCGCTGGCCGCGCCGCCCGCGCCGAGCAGCAGCAGGCGCTGGCTTTGCAGGGGACGGTGGACGTTCTCGGCGCCCAGCACGCGGGCCAGGTCGCGCATCAGGCCGACGCCGTCGGTGTTGTCGCCCCACAGACCGCCTTCGTCCCAGCCGATGGTGTTGACCGCCTGGGCCAGTTGCGCCGCCGGGCTGCGGCGGGCGCACAGCCGCCAGGCGTCGAATTTGAAGGGCACGGTGATGTTGGCGCCGCAACCGCCCTCGGCATGAAACGCGTCGAGTGCCGACGCCAGGCCTTCCACCGGCGCGAGCCGTGCCTCATAGCGCAGCGCAACCCCGGTCTGCTCGGCAAACAGGGCGTGGATGCGCGGGGAGCGGCTGTGGGCGATGGGGTTGCCGAACACGGCGTAGAGCGCAGTCATGGTGTCGTTCCGCGGGTCAGGGGGCGGCCTGCGACGGATTGGGCGGGGCTTGCACAGCGGTCTCCAGCCCTTGGTCTCGGGTGAAGCGAAAGCGCGAGATCACCACGATCTGATCGGCCTGCTTGAGCATGGCATCGGTGAAACGGCCATACGGCTGCGCCGCCTCGACGATGGCGCGGGCCTGCCGGTCGAGTGTGGGGTCGCCCGAGCTTTGCACCACCGCGGCGGAGACCAGCCGCCCGTTGGCGCCGATGGTGATGGACATGATCAGATTGCCATAGAGCTTGTGCCCACCGGCTTGCGGAAATTCGCGCGTGCCCAGGGTTTCGATTTTGCTGCGCAGCTTGTCGTAATACAGCGCGTAGGCGGCTTCGCGCGTGGACGGGCCGATGAAGCGGCGGCGCGGCGTGGCGTTTTGCTGCTGAATCTGGCGCTCGATGGCGCCGAGCATGTCGAGCAACTGCTTGCGCTTTTGCTCCAGCGCCTCTTTTTGCTGTGGATCGGGTTCCAGGCGGGCGGTCTGCGCCAGTTGCACGATCTGCCGTCTGACCTGGGTGAGCAACTGCTGCTGTTTGTGCTGCAGTTCGGACAGGCTGCGCTGCTGATTGGTGGCCGCCTCGCCCTGCGAGACGTCTGCGGTGAACGGCAGCGGCGTGGTCGCCAGGCCCTTTTTCGCGTCGCCCCCGCCGTCGAGATTGGCTTGCGCAATGGCTTGCGGCTTGGCCGGGGCGTCTTCGGTGCGCTGATTCACCAGTACCACGTCGAGCGGGGCGTTGTCGAACAGGCGGTTGAAAGTCTCCGGCGCGGCAAAGCGCAGACTGAGAATGCCCGCGTGCACCCCGACCGAGGCGATGATCGCCCAGTGCAGGGGGGTGAGAGAACGCAGACGGGAGGGCAGCACGGGTCGTGGGGAGCAGAGTCGGGGGCGATTCTACGAAGCCTGCCCAGGCCCGGGATCGGGGTTTTCAGCCGCGGCGCTGTCCTCGCTGTCCACCGCCACGCTGATGGGCGCGGCCAGCGCCACGGCGTCGTCCTCTTCTTCCGCTTCGGCTTCGGCGCTTTGTACGGCGGCCTGCTGCGGCATGTCGAGCTGGCTGAGCACGCGGCCAAACACCTCCAGGGTGATGAGATCCGTTCCCGTGATCTGCACCTGCACCCGCGCATTGCGCGGCAGGTCTTGCGCGCCCACGGCGGTGAACACCAGCGGCAGTCCGTCCACCCGCACGGCGCCTTCACGCAGCACGCTGGCCTCGAAGGTGCTCAGGTTTTGCTGCGCCAGGTAGCGCAGCGTCCAGTAGCGCTCCAGCGCAGACTGGTGCGTGGCATAGGCCTTGTAGGTGTCTTCGAACGATTCGACGATGGCGAACAGCAGCGGGTCGCGCGGCTTGAACGGTGCCTGCAGCAGCGCGGTTTTGCCGTGCCGCGCGGCAATGATGAGCTGCCCCTGATTGAGCAGATCGACATAGCGCCGCAGTGGCGACGTGCACCATGCGTATTGCGACACACCCAGCCCCTGGTGCGGCGCGGGTTTGATGCCCATGCGGGTGCGCAGATTGGCGCCGTAGCCACTCTGGCTCCGGTAGATGCCGGGCATGCCCAGTTCGGCGAGCCAGCCGCCCCAGGTGGCGTTGGCCAGAATCATCAGCTCGGCGACGATGGTGTCGAGCGGCGCGCCACGGCGGCGCGGTTCGATGCGCACGGTGGCGGCCTCGGCCCCCTGCTCCAGGCCGTCGATGCGGAAGGTGTAGTCCACCCCGCCAGCGCGCTCTGGCTTGCCGCGCACCTGCTCGCGTCCGCGCTTGAGCGCCTGCGCGAAGCGCCACAGCCACGCCAGTTCACGGGCGTGAGGGAATGGAGCCCCCACTTTCGCTTCGCTCTCTGCCCCCCGAGGGGGCTCCGCGGCCGTGCGGGCCGCGGGGTCTGCTTCGGGGGCGAGGTGTGCTTCGGCCAGGGCGTTCAGCGCCTCTTCCGTGACCACGGCGTCGAGCTGGTCGTGGCGCAGATTGCTCGCCATGCGCACCGTCTCCACGCGGGTGTCGAAGTCGGTGGCCAGCAGGTCGTCCCCCACGGTGCAGTACAGCGACAGCGCGGGGCAGTCGCGCCCGGCTTCGAGGGTGAAGGACTGCACCAGCGCATCGGGCAGCATGGTGATTTTTTCGCCCGGCATATACACAGTGGACAGGCGGTCGCGCGCGATTTGTTCCCAGTCGGAATCGCGGCTCAGGGCCAGCGCGGGCGCGGCGATGTGGATGCCCAGGCGCACGCGGCCGTCGTCGCGCCATTGCAGGGAAAAGGCGTCGTCGATCTCGGTGGTGGCCGAGTCGTCGATGCTGAACGCGGCGGCATCGGCCTGCGGCAGTTCTTCGGTACTGTGCGGAATGGGCAGTGCCGGAAACGCGGTGCCCTTGGGAAAGCGCTCCAGCAAAAAGCGCTGCATGTGAAATGCCCACGGCGAGGCAATGGCGCCAGCGTCGCGCAGCAACGTGAGCGCGCCATGTCCGGTCTGTTTCACCGCCAGCGCCACGGCCTTGAATTCGGGGCTGTTCTTGTCGGGCTTGAACAGGATTTGGTAGAGCTTGTCGGCAATCGGCGCTGGGCAGCGGCCCGCGGCCAGTTCAGCGGCAAAGGTCTCGATCTGGCGGAGCTGCTCTTCCTTGCGCGCAATGGCGGCGAGCGCGGCCTGCACCTGTTGCGTGGGCGCCTTGCGGAACTGGCCGCCACGGCCCCGGCGCTGGAAGTAATGCGGCGCACCGAACAGGCGCAGCAAAATGGCTGCGCGCTGCCCGGCGTCGGGCGTGCCGCCGTAGTAATCGGCGGCCACCTGGTCGAAGTGGAATTCGTCTTCCGGGGCGAATTCCCACAGCAGATCGAGGTCGATCTCGTTTTGCTGCGCCTGCGCCCAGTGCATCAGCTCGGACGGCGCGGGTTTGTCAAAACGCACCAGCGCCTGCGCGGCCTTGATCTTCAGGCGCTTGCCCGAGTCGAGTTCAACCTGCAGGCTGGCCTCGGCCTCGCTCATGATGCGCCCGGCGTGAAACTTGCCCGCGTCTTCGAACAACACATGACTCAAATTGGTTTCTCCATCGCACGCTGCGGTGCGTGCATCGTTGGTGGGGTTCCGGCGGCCCCTCGCCCCAAGCGTTGGCAGAGGGTGAGGGGCGCCCGGTCATAGGGTCATGCCGCCATCCACTTCGATGACAGCACCGCTGATGTAGCTGGCTTCGCTGCTGGCGAGAAAGGCGTACACACTGGCAATTTCCTCGGCCTGGCCCAAGCGGCGCAGCGGCACGCGTTCGGCCATCTGCTCCATCACTTTGTCTGGAATGGTGGCGAGCATGGGCGTCTGGATGAAGCCGGGGGCCACCGCGTTGACCCGCACGCCCTTGGGGCCGAGTTCGCGCGCCCAGGTCTTGGTCATGGCGATGATGCCGGCCTTGGTGGCGGCGTAATTGGTCTGGCCGAAATTGCCGTACAGCGCCACCACGCTGGAGGCGCTGAGGATGGCGCCGCTGCCGCGTTCGATCATGTGCGGGGCGACGATCTGGGTGCAGCGGAACACGGCGCGCAGATTCACGTCAATCACGGCGTCGAACTGCTCATCGGTCATTTTCACCAGCCGGGCGTCGCGGGTGATGCCCGCGTTGTTCACCAGGGTGTCGATGCGGCCGAACCGGGCCAGTGCGGCATCGACCAGGTCGGTGAACGCGGTGCGGTCGGAGACATCCAGCGCCTGCGCCAGCACCTGCGTGCCGCTGGCGCGCAGCTCGGCGGCCACCGGGTCGAGTGTGGCCGGGTTGCGGTCGCACAGCACCAGGCTGGCGCCTTCGGCGGCGAACTTGCGCGCCGTGGCCAGGCCGATGCCCTGCGCCGCGCCGGTGATGAGGGCGATATTGTCTTGAAGTCGCATGACGAAAATCCTTGGAAAAAAGTCAGGTAAAAGATCAGGTCGCGGGGGCGAGGCACCAACGCAGCACGGAGTCGAGATGCTGGTCGGCGTAGTCGGACAGGGCGTGGTCGCCGCCGGGCAGCACGCTGCATTGCGCGCCACGATAACGGGCGGCCATTTCGCGCCAGTCCAGCACTTCGTCGCCCTGGGCAATGATCACAAAATACTGTTGCGGGTGCGGGATGGGGGCGTGAAGGTCGCCCACTTCAAGGGCGTGAAGTTCCTCCACATGCGCCGCCGTGAAGCTGAATTGCAGCGCCGGGTCGTGCCAGGTGGCCAGGGTGCCGATCTGCCCGCGCAGATCGCGCGCCGGGTTGACCGCTGGGTTGAGCAGCGCGGCGCGCGCGCCCAGTGTGTGTGCCAGATGGGTGGCGTAAAAGCCGCCAAGGGAACTGCCGATGAGGGCGAGTTCTTCTCCCGGTGTGTCGCCCAGCAGGTCTCGGCACACGGTCATGGCTTCGCGCGGCGAGGGCGCAAGCTGCGGGCAGAGCCAGCGGATCAGCGGCTCGCCCGCAGCAGCGCGCTCACGGTTGATGTGCTCCACGCGCTGCGCGGTGACGCGCGCCTTGGCGGATTGCGGAGAGGAGCGGAAGCCGTGGAGATAGAGCAGGGTGGGCA
>JAFGXB010000165.1 GCA_016936875.1 Burkholderiaceae bacterium
AGGCTGCTGGGCGCGTCTGTGCGCAATTGCGGCGTGAGCGTGCCGCGCACATCGGGCAGGGTGGCGAAGGCGGAGACCACCAGCGACACGGGCGAGGTCACGCTTCTGGCCTGCCCGGCGTCTTCCCAGCGGGTGTGCATGGACAGCGAGTCTTTGCCCACGGGCACCGAAATGCCCAGTGCCGGGCAGAGTTCCATGCCGATGGCGTGCACCGTGTCGTACAGCGCGGCGTCCTGCCCGGGCTGGCCGCAGGCAGCCATCCAGTTGCACGACAACTTGATGTCGCCAAGCCCTTGCACCGGCGCGGCCAGCAGGTTGAGCACCGCCTCGCTGACCGCCAGGCGCCCCGAGGCAGCGGGGTTGAGCACCGCAACCGGTGCGCGTTCGGCCACGCTCATGGCTTCGCCACGATACCCGGCGTAGTCGGCCAGGGTCACGGCGCAGTCGGCCACCGGCACTTGCCACGGGCCGACCATGGGGTCGCGATGGCTCAAGCCCCCCACGGTGCGGTCGCCAATGGTGATGAGAAAGCGTTTGCTCGCCACCGTAGGGTGGCGCAGCACGGCTTCGCAGGACTGGCCGAGATCGACCGTGCTCAGATCGAGCGCCGCGCCCGGCGGCAACTGTCGCTGCGCCTGCCGGTGCACCCGCGGGGGCTTGCCCAGCAGCACGTCCAGCGGCAGATCGACAGGCCGGGCCAGATCGGGCTGATCGGCGTGCAGCTTGTCGTCCACGATCAGCGTCTGCTCTTGCGTGGCCACGCCCACGACGGCAAACGGGCAACGCTCGCGCGCGCACAGCGCGGCGAACGCCTCGTGCTGTGCCGGCGCAATGGCCAGCACATAGCGTTCCTGGCTCTCGTTACTCCATATTTCACGAGGGCTTAGGCCAGATTCTTCAAGTGGAACATCACGCAACTGGAACACCGCGCCACGTCCTGCGCCTTCCACCAGTTCGGGGAAGGCGTTGGACAGCCCGCCGGCCCCCACGTCGTGAATCGACAGAATGGGATTGGCCTCGCCCAGCGCGCAGCAGGCGTTGATGACTTCCTGCGCGCGGCGCTGGATTTCCGGGTTGCCGCGCTGCACCGAATCGAAGTCGAGGTGTGTGGCGTTGCTGCCGGTGGCGAGGCTGGACGCCGCGCCTCCGCCCAGGCCGATGCGCATGCCCGGCCCGCCAAGCTGCACCAGCAGCGTGCCCGCGGGAAATGCCTTTTTGTGCGTCAGCTCGGCGTCGATGGAGCCCAGGCCGCCAGCCAGCATGATGGGCTTGTGATAGCCCCAGACCTTGCCATCCACCGGCAGCTCGAACACGCGGAAGTAGCCTGCCAGATTGGGGCGGCCGAACTCGTTGTTGAACGCCGCGCCGCCCAGCGGGCCGTCGAGCATGATCTGCAGCGGGCTGGCGGTATGGCCCGGCTTGCCCAGTGCTGCCGTGGCGGCCTCCCACGGCTCGGCGGCCTCGGGCAGGCGCAGGTTGGAGACGGAAAATCCGGTCAACCCGGCCTTGGGGCGCGAGCCGCGCCCAGTCGCGCCCTCATCGCGGATTTCGCCGCCAGCGCCAGTGGCCGCACCGGGAAAGGGCGAGATGGCGGTCGGGTGGTTGTGCGTCTCCACTTTCATCAACACATGCTTGCGCGCGGTGCGCGCACCGTAGCGGTGGGTGGCGGGGTCGGGCTGCCAAGCCTCCACCATGCCGCCCTCCATCACCGAAGCGTTGTCCGAATAAGCCACCACCGTGCCTTGCGGCGCGAGCGCGTGGGTGTTGCGGATCATCTGGAACAGGGTGTGCGGCTGATCCTGCCCGTCAATGGTGAACCGCGCGTTGAAAATCTTGTGGCGGCAATGCTCGCTATTGGCCTGGGCGAACATCATCAGCTCGACATCGGTGGGGTTGCGACCCAGCTTGCGGTAAGCGTCGAGCAGATAGTCGATTTCGTCGTCCGACAACGCCAGGCCCTGCTCCACATTGGCGCGCGCCAGCGCGGCGCGGCCGTCGTCTGCGCTGCCAGACAGCACATCCACATGCCGCAGGGGCTGCAGCGGCAGCTCGGCGAACAGACGCTGCAGGGCATCGCGCTGGAACGCCACGGTTTCCGTCATGCGGTCGTGCAGCAGTACGGCAAGCTGGCGCAATTCGTCTTCATTCAGTGGCTTGGCCGCGCGCAGCAGACCGCTGTCGAGTTCCAGGCGGTATTCCACCACGCGTTCCACGCGGTGCACCGGCGCGCCACAGAGCCGGGCGATGTCCGTGGCCTTGGACGCCCACGGCGAAATCGTGCCCAGCCGCGGCATGACGAGCAAAGTCTGCCCTGTTGACGGCCCGGTGTCGGGATCGCCGTAGCGCAGCAGGCCGTCGAGTTTGTCGTGCAACGCCGCATCCGGCGCGGCGTCCAGCGCCACGGCGTGCAGAAACCGGGCATGGATGCGGCGCACGCGCGGCGCGAGTTCCGGGTGCAACTGGCGCAGCCGCGCCTGCAGCGCGTCCTGACGAAAGGCGGACAAGGCGCTGGCGCCTTCAAAAATGAGGATGTGCATGCGGGAACCCTGAACGGGCAGGCAGAGGGTGGAGGGCAAAATCAAATTATAGGAAGCCCCTCCGACCAGCCCTGCAGGCCACGCGTCATCCCTTTGGCGGATCAACGTCACATGGCAGGAGTGTGATAATTGCGCCATGAGCATCACCATCAAAACCCCTGAAGAGATCGAGAAAATGCGCGTGGCCGGGCGACTGGCTTCGGAATTGCTCGACTACCTGACCCCGCATGTCCAGCCTGGCATCACCACCAAGGCCATCGACAAGCTGGCCTACGACTACATCACCGAAGTGCAGCAGGCCATTCCGGCTCCGCTGAATTACGCGCCGCCGGGGTACACGCCCTACCCTGCGTCCATCTGCACTTCGGTGAACAACGTCATCTGCCACGGCATTCCCAACGACAAGCCGCTCAAAAGCGGCGATGTGGTGAACATCGACGTCACCGTCATCAAGGACGGTTTTCACGGCGATTGCAGCCGCATGTTCAGCATCGGCACCGTGCCCAAGCATGTGCAGCGCCTGGCCGACATCACCTTCGACGCCATGTGGCACGGCATCGCGCTGGTGAAACCGGGCGCGCGCCTGGGCGATATCGGCCATGTCATTCAGACTTTTGCCGAAAGCGCGGGCTACAGCGTCGTGCGCGAGTTCTGCGGCCACGGCATCGGCCGCAACTTCCACGAAGATCCGCAGGTGCTGCACTACGGCAAGGCTGGAACGGGCGAGGTGCTGCGGCAAGGCATGACCTTCACCATCGAGCCCATGATCAATGCGGGACGGCGCGACATCCGCGAAATGTCCGACGGCTGGACCATCGTCACCAAAGACCGTTCGCTGTCGGCGCAGTGGGAGCACACCGTACTGGTGACGGATACCGGCTTCGAGGTGCTGACCACGTCGGCAGGTTGCCAGCCAGCGCCGGCATTTGTGCGTCAAGCCGCGCTCGCGGCCTGAGCGGATTGCCCACCTCGCACCGGTTTCTCCATCGCGCAACAGGTCATGACGCCAACTGCCGTCGTCGCCCATCACAATAGTGCGGCACTGGCCGACATCCGTCTCCACTGGAAAGGCGGCCGCGCCGCCTTGCTCGATGCGTTTGCACTGCATCCCAAGCAGGTCGCCCCCCTGCTGCATGGTCTCACCCGACTGGCAGACAGCACGCTGCACGCGCTGTGGGTCGCAACGGACATGCCGCCAGATGCGGCGTTGATCGCGGTGGGCGGCTATGGCCGCGGCGAGTTGTTTCCCCATTCCGACATCGACCTGCTGCTGCTGCTGCCCCGCCCACAAGGCAGCGACCCGGCCGCGGACGCAGCCGCCGAGCGCTTCATCACCGCCTGCTGGGACAGCGGCCTGGAAATTGGCGCGAGTGCCCGCACCCTGCAAGCCTGCATCGACGAGGCGGCCAAAGACATCACGGTGCAGACCGCGCTGCTGGAGTCGCGCATCCTGTGTGGCGACCGCCTGCTGGCACAGCAGATGCAGTCCGACTTTCTCCAGCATCTCGATCCGAGGGCGTTTTTCCAGGCCAAGATGCGCGAACAGCAGCAGCGCCACATCAAGTTCGAGGACACGCCTTACGCCCTGGAGCCCAACTGCAAGGAGAGCCCGGGAGGGCTGCGCGATCTCCAAATGCTGCTCTGGGTGGCGCAGGCCAGTGGCTTTGGCCGCACCTGGAAAGAGTTTGCCGCCAGCGGCATCATCGCCGCAAACACTGTGCGACAGGTGCAGCGCAACGAAACGGTGATCAAACGCATCCGCGCCCATCTGCATGTGCTGGCCGGACGGCGCGAAGACCGTCTGGTGTTCGACCAGCAATCCGCCGTCGCCACGGTGCTCGGCTTTGCCCCCACCGCGAACAAGCGCGCTGGCGAACTGCTGATGCAGCGCTATTACTGGGCGGCAAAAGCCATCGAGCAGATCAACCAGATCGTGCTGCTCGACATCGAAGGCCGGCTGTGGCCGCAGTCCGTGGCCGTGGCGCAGCCCGTGGCTGGCATCGACGGCGTGCACGACGGGCGCTACGTATTGCGCGACGGCATGATCGAGCCCGCAGATCCCGACCTGTTCCAGCGCGAGCCCTGGACCCTGCTGGAAATTTTCGCCGTCTACCAGCGCGTGCCGGGCGCGCGCGGGCTCTCCCCCGCTGCGCTGCGATCCATCTATCTGGCGCGCAGCCGCATGGACAGCGCCTTCCGCCACGATCCGCGCAGCCGCGCGCAATTCCTGCGCATCCTGCAGTCCCCGCAAGGCATCGTCCACGCGCTGCGGCTGATGAACCGCACCAGCGTGCTCGGCCGTTATCTGTGGGCGTTCCGCCGCATCGTCGGGCAGATGCAGCATGACCTGTTCCACGTCTATACCGTCGATCAGCACATCCTGATGGTGGTGCGCAATATGCGCCGCTTCTTCATGCCCGAGCACGCCCATGAATACCCGCTGTGCTCGCAACTGGCGGCCCATTTCGATCCGCCCTGGGTGCTCATTCTGGCCGCCCTGTTCCACGACATCGCCAAGGGCCGCGGCGGCGATCATTCCGACCTCGGCGCCATTGAAACGCGCAAATTCTGCAAAGCCCACGGCATCAGCGCAGAGCACACCGAGCTAGCCGTCTTTCTTGTGCGCGAGCATTTGCAGATGTCGCGCGTGGCGCAAAAAGAAGACTTGAGCGACCCCGATGTGATTGCCGCCTTCGCCAGGCGCGTGGGAGACGAGCGCCACCTCGTGGCCCTGTACCTGCTGACCGTGGCCGACATTCGCGGCACCAGCCCCAAAGTCTGGAACGCCTGGAAAGGCAAGCTGCTCGAAAACCTCTACCGCGCCACCCTGCGCGCGCTGGGCGGCCAAACCGCGCAACCCCAGGCCGAATTGCAACTTCGTCAGCAAGAAGCGCAGCGCATACTCAACCTTTACGCCCTGCCGGAAGACGCACAAAAATCGCTCTGGGACACGCTCGACATGGGCTACTTCCTGCGCAATGATCCACAAGACATCGCCTGGCATACCCGCAAACTGTATGCACGGGTTGCCTGCGACACTCCGGTCGTCAGCGCCCGCCTGGCCCCAGAGGGCGAAGGCCTGGAGGTGCTGGTCTATGCGCCAGACCAGCCCGACCTGTTCGCTCGCATCTGTGGTTACTTTGACAACCAGAACTTCAACATTCTGGATGCCAAGATCCACACCGCCAACAACGGCTGGGCGCTCGACAGCTTCGTCGTCGTCTCGCCGCATACCAAGGTGCACGATCGGGCCATGATCGGTCTGATCGAAACCTCACTACTCGACGCCTTGCGCAGCGCAGCCCCCCCGCCGACACCGCATCACGGCCGCCTGTCGCGCCGGGTGCGCAATTTTCCCGTCAGCCCGCGCGTGGGACTGCGCCCAGACGAGCGCAGCCAGCGCTGGATTCTCAGCATTACGGCGCATGACCGCGCGGGTCTGCTGTTCGGCATCGCGCAAGTGCTGGCCCGGCACCGCATCAACCTGCAACTCGCCAAGGTCACCACCCTGGGCGAGCGTGTGGAAGACACGTTCCTCGTCAGCGGCCCCGGCCTGGGCGACGCCAGGGTGCAGAACACCATTGAAAGCGAGTTGCTGCAGGCCATCACCGATTGACGCGCGGGCGCAGCGTGGGCAAGCCCGAACTGGTGAACATGGGACAATCCGCCTGTGGGAATTTTTGCGTGCGCGGGCACTCCCATGGAAAAACCACCGATCCGCATCGTCTCAACACTTCATCCGCCAGCCATCTTGAAACTCCTGTTCGATTTCTTCCCCATCATCCTGTTTTTCATCGTGTTCAAGCTGGCCGGCATTTACGCCGCCACCGCGGTCACCATTGTGGCCACCTTTGCACAGATTGGCTGGGTGTGGTTCAAGCACCGCAAGGTTGAACCCATGCTGTGGATGAGTCTGGGTGTGGTGGTGGTGTTTGGTGGCGCCACGCTCATTTTCCACAACGATACCTTTATCAAGTGGAAGCCCACGGTGCTGTACTGGCTGTTTGCCGCCATCCTGTCTAGTGCGCAATTGCTGCAAGGCAAAAACCTGATGCGCTCGCTCATGGGCAAACAGATGCAGTTGCCCGATGCCATCTGGACCAAGGTGAACTGGTCGTGGGTTGCATTCTTCGTGCTGATGGGGGTGCTCAATATTGCCATCGCCTATCACTTTTCCACCGATCTCTGGGTGGATTTCAAGCTGTTCGGCAGCCTGATCCTCACCTTGGTGTTTGTGATTGGCCAGTCGCTCTTGCTGTCCAGGCATATGAAGCTGGATGAAAACGCCTGACGCCCATGACGCCGCAACGCCGCGCTGACCGCATTCATGCGCTTTTGCAAACCGCGCTGCTGCCCGATGCGCTCCAGGTCACCGACGACTCCGCCGCCCACGCCGGGCACGGAGGATTCGACGCCGAAGGCAGCCATTTCCGCGTCAAAATCATTAGCGCACGCTTCGCCGGACTCACCCGTCTGGCGCGTCATCGCCTCGTGTATGATGCTTTGGCTTCGATGATGCACCACGAGATTCATGCGCTGGTGCTCGATTGCCAAGCCCCCGGAGACTCTCCCCCAGTCAGTGCACACTGAAGTGCTGACGGGCCGGTCTGGCAGTTTGTCCCCTCCCCCTTCTGGATGATTCCATGCTGAAACTCTCCCGCATTCTGGCCACCGCAGCGTTGAGCTGTGCGTTCGCCGCCCCCGTCTGGGCACAAAACATTGCCACGGTGAATGGCAAGCCCATTCCCCAAACCCTGGCCGACTCCGTTGCCAGCAGCATGGCCAAGCAGCAAGGCCAGCCTGTCACGCCGCAACTCAAGGAGATGGTCAAGAACGAACTCATCAGCCGCGAGGTGATGGTGCAGGAAGCCGACAAACTCGGCCTGGACAAAGAACCTGCCGTGCAGGACGAAATCCGCATTGCGCGCCAGAACATCCTGATCCGCACTTTGTTCAACGCCTACCTGCAAAAGCACCCCATCACCGACGCGCAGATCAAGGCCAAGTACGACGAGTTCGCCAAGTCGTTCGGCACCACCGAGTACAAGGCGCAGCACATCCTCGTGCCGAGCGAAAAAGAAGCCCAGGACATCATTGCCCAACTGAAAAAAGGCGCCAAGTTCTCTGATCTGGCCAAGAAATACTCCAAGGACACCGGCAGCGCGGCCAACGGCGGCGATCTGGGCTGGTCTTCCCCATCCAACTACGTCCCGCCGTTCGCCAAGGCACTCGAAGCCCTGAAGCCCGGCCAGTACACCCAGACCCCGGTGCAAAGCCAATTTGGCTGGCACATCATCAAGCTCGACGCCACCCGCCCGGCTAAGCCGCCGGCCTTGGAACAACTCAAGCCGCAAATTCAGGCTGAACTCCAGCGCGAAGAGGTGACGAAGTACCAGGACGCACTGCGCGCCAAGGCCAAGATCACCGAGTAAGCGATCTGTCTCGGCAGCTTGCTTCTCGAATCAAAACGCCCGCGCTGCGGGCGTTTTTTGTTGGTGCACGCGGCGATGGGGCAAATCCTGCCCCGAGCGGGTTATGGCGCGTGTAGCGAAACGCAAACCGCGAACAATTCCGCAATCGCAGCTTCGCGCTGCGGCAAGGAAGCGCCCCCCATAGAATCGCGGCTCCCCACGAACAAGGCGATGGCATGATCCACAACGAACTCGACGTCCTGGCCGAACTGGTCCCGCTTGGCAATGACCTGAAGATCGTCGAGCTGGGGTGTGGCGGAGCGCGGCTACTGACCGAACTGCTGCAGCGTGCGGCCGGTTCCAGCGCTCTCGCGCTGGAGGTCGATGGCGTGCAGCACGCCAAGAACGTGGCCCGGCTGCCCGAGTCGCTCCAAGGACGTTTGCAGTTCATGCGGGAAAGCGCCACGGCCATACCGGCGGCGGACGGCGGCTTCGATCTGGCGCTGATGCTGAAGTCGTTGCACCACATCCCGCTGCACGCCATGCAAACTGCACTGGCCGAGACCTCGCGCGTCCTGCGCCCTGGCGGTTGGCTCTATGTCTCCGAGCCGGTTTATGACGGCGCGCTCAACGCCATCGTCAAGCTCTACAACGATGAAGGATTGGTGCGCGCCGCCGCGCAGGCCGCGCTCGACCAGGCCTTGCGGAATGGGCAATGGGAGCAGATCGCCGAACGCCGCTTCGAGATGCCCGCGCATTTCCCGAACTGGGAGTCTTTCGAGCAGCGCATGCTCTACCCCAGCTTCGCCGATCACCAGATCACCGACTCCCTGCGGCTCGCGGTGAAGGCCGCCTTCGACCCGCACTGCGGCGCCGACGGCGCGCATTTCACCCGCCCAATGCATGTGCGGCTGCTTCGCAAGATGGTTGCCATTCCGAGCCAAGACGCAACGAAAGCGGTTTAACTCAAATGCAATTGAAGGGACTCTCCCGTCGATTCAACCTCGTTCATCTCCAATCTCTTTCCCGGCGCGTGCCGGATTTTTTGCCATGACGGCTGACTCATCTACATTCGCTGACGACGATGAAGCGCGTCGGCAACGCGGCATCCGAAGCTTTGTGTTGCGCGCTGGCCGCACCACCGAGGCGCAAACCCGCGCGCTATCCGAGTTGGGGCCGCGCTGGATCGTGCCCTACTCCGACACCGAGACGGACTGGACGACAGTGTTCGGTCGCCGCGCGCCGCGCGTGCTGGAAATTGGTTTCGGCATGGGCGATGCCACGGCGCAGATCGCCGCGGCCCGGTGCGAGACGGATTTCATCGGCGTGGAAGTCCACCCGCCTGGCGTGGGCGCGCTGCTGCAGCGCATCGACGCCGCACAGCTCGGCAATCTGCGCATCGTGCAGCATGACGCCGTGCAGGTGCTGCGGCACATGATCGCACCGCACAGTCTGGACGGACTACACATCTATTTCCCCGATCCGTGGCCGAAAAAGCGGCACCACAAACGCCGCCTGATTCAGCCAGAGTTTGTGCGACTAGCCGTCAGCCGCCTGCGCGCCGGTGGTTATCTGCACTGCGCCACCGATTGGCAGCCCTATGCCGAGCACATGCTGGAGGTATTGCGTGCCGAACCCGGCCTGGCAAACACAGCGGAACACTTCGCCCAGCGCCCGGACTGGCGCCCGGTGAGCAAGTTCGAGCGCCGCGGCCTGAATCTCGGACATGGCGTCTGGGACCTGATGTTCACCGCACGCGATTGATCGGGAGCGGAGAAGCATGAACGCGTCATGGGTAAGGCCACGCAACGGCCTCTCCCAGCCTCGCCCGCAAACGGGGAGGCGCCGTTTTTCGCCCTCCCCAGCCGCGGGGACTACCGGGATGGGAAACCGAACAGTTTCGCACTTCAACGTACCGG
>JAFGXB010000166.1 GCA_016936875.1 Burkholderiaceae bacterium
GCGGGGAATGTCGTCCGCGTCCACACGTCCGTCGAAAATGCCGGACAGTGCATCGGGCGTGTTCTGCGCCGCCTTGGCCAGTTCGCCCTGCCGTTTGGCGCTGTAAAAGCCCGACAGGTCGGCCATTTTTGGCGCGGGCCAGCGCGCCAGCAGAAAGCTGTCCGCGCGCATCAGCGCGATCGACATGCCGGGCATGGCATTTTCCGCAGCGGCCACGGAACGCTGCCAGCGATCAAGAAATTCATTGAGTTCCACTGGCACGGCAATCAGCAGTTGCGGCTGCCCGGCGGCGTTCTTCACCATCAGACGCAGCGGAATCACCCAGCGGTGCAGCATGGGGCCATACACCGCCTTGCCCACTTCCAGCCCCTTCAACTGCCCCGCCTGCTGAATGCCGGGCCAGATCTCGGGCATGGTGCGGAAATTGGGCAACTGCGATTCGCCGGACAGCGTGGTGGCAAACATCTGACCATCGGGCATGGACAGGTTGATCGACAAGGCCTGATCGGCCCCCAGCAGGGCGCGATAGCGCTGCAACAAGGGCTGGAGCTGATCGGGCGTGGCGAGCAATTGCGGGTGCATCAACAGTTCGTTTCCCAGCGCCGCCATGACCGACTCATAGCGTTCCAGATAGGCCGAGGTGGCATCCGCGAGAAACGCCGTTTCCACCCGCAGCGTGCTGCGCAGCATGTCGTCCTGGCGCTGCCAGTTGATCCAGGCCAGCCAGACGCCGAAAAACAACGTGAGCCCGATCAGCCCCCAATAGCCACGGCGCAACCGGCGCCGCATGGACGAGACGCCGAGCGACGCAAGCGCCTGGGCAGGGGAAGACAGCGGGGTTGAACCAGACATGCAACGGCAGTGGAGAAGGGAGCCAGGATCTCGCACGATGGTGTGCGATGCGCCCTGATTTTTTGAACTGGGCGAAGTGTAAATGCGCCTTGCGAAACAGCCGTGTCGATTACTTCACACTTTGGCGCTCCCCCCCCCCGCGAATGCGCGTCGCGCCGTGCACCGAGGCGCCCAGCAGCGACCGGCCAGGGGACGCTAAGAGCCCACCCCGAAAACCTCCGCTACGCTCGGTTTCCCCCTCAAGGGGCAGGAAACTCTTGGGACGGCCCGGCGAGTTTCTGAATTACATGCCGACGTAGTTCGGCCCGCCCCCGCCTTCGGGCGCCACCCAGACAATGTTCTGCGTCGGGTCCTTGATGTCGCAGGTCTTGCAATGCACGCAGTTCTGCGCGTTGATCTGCAGCTTGTCGCCGCCGTCGGGGCCTTTGACAAACTCATACACCCCCGCAGGGCAGTAGCGCGACTCCGGGCCCGCATAGGTCTTGAGATTGATCTGCACCGGCGTCGACACATCCTTGAGCGTGAGGTGCGGCGGCTGGTCTTCCGCATGATTGGTGTTGCTCAGATAGACCGAACTCAGGCGGTCGAAGGTGAGCACACCATCGGGTCTGGGATAGTCGATGCGCGGGCAATCCGCCGCGGGCTTGAGCGTGGCGTTGTCGGGCACATGGTGGTGCAGCGTCCACGGCGGCGACTTGATGCCGATGCGCGGCAAAAGCCAGCGCTCGATTCCGGTCATCAGTGTGCCCACCATCCGTCCCTTTTTGAACCACTGCTTGAAATTGCGCGCGGTCTTGAGTTCGTCAAACAACCAGGACTGCTCGAATGCCGCGGGATAAGCCGCAAGGTCATCCTGCGCACGGTCTGCCGTCAGCGCATCAGCAATGGCCTGCGCCGCCAGCATGCCGGTCTTGATCGCCGCGTGGCTGCCCTTGATGCGCGAGGCATTGAGAAAGCCGGCCTCGCAACCCACCAGACAACCGCCGGGAAACACCAGCTTGGGCAAAGACAGCAGCCCGCCCGCGGTGATGGTGCGGGCGCCATAACCCAGGCGCTTGGCGCCGCCGAACAGGCCGCGGATCGCCGGGTGGGTTTTCAGCCGCTGGAATTCCTCGAACGGGCTCAGCCACGGATTGCTGTAGTCCAGACCGACCACGAAGCCGATGGCCACCTTGCGGTCTTCGAGGTGATAGACAAACCCGCCACCATAAGTGGCCGGATCGAGCGGCCAGCCTGCGGTGTGCAGCACCAAGCCGGGCTGATGCTGGTCTGCGGCCACCTCCCAGATTTCCTTGATGCCCAGCGCATAGCTCTGCGGATCGCGGCCCGCATCGAGTTTGAAATGCGCGATCAGTTCCCGGCCCAACTGCCCGCGCGACCCTTCGGCGAACACGGTGTACTTGGCCCGCAATTCCATGCCCAGCGCGAAATGATCAGTCGGCTCCCCATCCTTGCCCAGACCCTGGTTGCCCGTGGCCACGCCACACACCCGGCCCTGCGCGTCGTAGAGCACCTCGGCCGCAGCGAAGCCAGGGAAAATCTCGACACCCAGACTCTCGGCCTGCTGCGCCATCCAGCGCACCAGATTGCCCAGGCTGATGACGTAGTTCCCGTGATTTTTGAAACAGTCGGGCAAAAAGGCGGCCGGTGCGGGCTTGGCGCCCGCGTCGTTCAAAAACAAAAACTGATCGGCCGTGACGGGCTGATTGAGCGGAGCGCCCATCGACTTCCAGCCGGGAAACAGTTCGGTCAGCGCGCCAGGGTCCATGATGGCCCCGGACAGAATGTGCGCGCCGGGCTCCGAGCCCTTTTCCAGCACGCAGACCGAGATGTCGCGCCCGGCCTTCTGCGCCAGTTGCTTGAGATGGATGGCCGTGCCCAGGCCGCCCGGCCCCGCGCCCACGACCACGACGTCGTAATCCATGGCCTCGCGCGGGCCGAATTGTTCCAAGAGTTGATGCGGGGTCATCGCGGTCTCCACTGGCTGTCTTGTGTGCCCTGCATTCTAAGCAAGCCTGGACAAAAAAGAACGACCGTTCGTTTTCAGGCCGACCGCGCTTCAGACCGCGTAGTACAGCACCGCGAAAAAATGACAGGTCGTGCCCATCAACACAAACAGGTGCCAGACGAAATGGGCGTAGCGCCAGCGCGAATCGAACACAAAAAACACCACGCCCAGGGTGTACGACACGCCGCCGGCCACCAGCCAGAACAGCCCCATCGGCGCGATACGCTCGGCCAGCGGCACGATGGCGATCAGCACCACCCACCCCATGCCCAGATACAGCGCGGTGGACAAATGCGGAAAACGCACCCCCGCCAGCGCCTTGAGCAACAGCCCCAGCGCAGCCAGCCCCCACACCAGACCAAACAGCGTCCAGCCCCAGCCGCCGCGCAACACGCCCAGCGTGAAGGGGGTGTAGGTGCCGGCGATCAGCAGGTAAATCGCCGCATGGTCGATGCGCTGGAACACCGCCTTGAGCCGGGGCTGCGGCAGCGCGTGATACAGCGTGGAGGCGAGGTAGAGCAGGATGGCGCTGGCACCGAAAATCGTTGCCCCCACCACACTGGCAACCGGCTGGTGTTCCACGGCGTGGACGATCAGCACCGGCAGCGCCGCGACCGACAGCAGCAAGCCCAGACCGTGACTGAGACTGTTGGCGATTTCCTCGCCCAGACTCTGCTGCCGCTCCCCTGCGATTGGATTTGCATTTTGTGCCATGCAGCAAATGGTAAGCCTGGGCGTCAGTCTGCGCATCCAGCCGCAAAAAATCCATGCCTGTGCAAAGAGTCGGCTGGCGCACTATTCTTGCGCTTGCGCAAAGTCCAGCGCCTTGTACCCTCCCGCACCCCTCAAACATTCAGACCGTGAGTTCAACCCCGACCACCGCCGCGCTCGCCACTCCGGGCAGCGCGCCTGCGGAACAGACCAAATTCCGCATTCTCGGTGCGATCAGTTTTTCGCACTTTCTCAACGACATGATCCAGTCGTTGATGCTGGCGATCTATCCGCTGTTCAAGACTGATTTCCACTTGAACTTCGCGCAGATCGGTCTCATCACCCTGACCTATCAGTTCACCGCCTCGCTGCTGCAGCCCATCATTGGCTCCTACACCGACAAACATCCCAAGCCCTATTCGCTCGCCGTGGGCATGGGCTTCACCCTCACCGGGCTGATCGTGCTGTCGATTGCGCCGAGCTTCCCTGTTTTGCTGATGGCCGCGGCCATGGTGGGCACCGGCTCGTCAATCTTCCACCCCGAGTCCTCGCGCGTGGCGCGCATGGCCTCGGGCGGACGCCACGGGCTGGCGCAGTCCATCTTCCAGGTTGGCGGCAACGCCGGCACAGCCACCGGGCCGCTGCTGGCCGCGTGGATCGTGCTGCCGCACGGCCAGAAAAGCATTGCCTGGTTTTCGCTGGCTGCGCTGCTCGCCATCATTGTGCTCACCGGTGTGGGTCGCTGGTACAGCCACCAGCACCGGTTGCCGAAAAAAGCCGCCGTCAGCAAAGAGTCGCCCGTGCCGCCGCATCTGGTGCGCCGCACTTTGGCGGTTCTACTGGCGCTGATCTTCTCCAAGTTCTTTTATCTGGCGAGCATCAACAGCTATCTCATCTTCTACCTGATGCACAAATTTCATGTCAGCACGGAAGTGGGGCAGTATCACCTGTTCGTCTTTCTGGCCGCTGTGGCCGCAGGCACGCTGCTTGGCGGCCCGATTGGTGACCGCATCGGCCGCAAAGCCGTGATCTGGGTGTCCATCCTGGGTGTGGCGCCCTTTACCTTGCTGCTGCCCTACGCCAGTCTGGAGATGTCGGCCGTGCTCAGCGCCATCATCGGTTTCATGCTGGCCTCGGCCTTCCCGTCCATGGTGGTGTACGCGCAGGAACTCATGCCCGGCAAGGTCGGCGCCGTCGCCGGCTTGTTCTTCGGCCTGGCCTTCGGGCTGGGCGGCATTGGCGCCGCCGTGCTGGGACAGCTGGCCGATCTGTGGGGCATCGACGCGGTGTACCAAATCTGCTCATTCCTGCCGCTCATCGGCCTGTTGGCCGTCTTCCTGCCCAATCTGCATCAACCCAGAGCAACACCGCCCAAACCTGCCGCCGCCTGACTTGTTAGGCCACGCACAGAACATGAAACGAGGCTGAAGGCTTGAGTGCCTGGTGCGAACCCGGCGCGCTGCGCACGGTCTATTTCAGGACGCATTCGTGCAATTCCTGAAAGGACTCCATCATGTTCATCACGCAACAAGCCCTGCGCCGGGGCGCTCTGGTCGGCGCCTTGGCGGTCGGCCTGCTCAGTCCCACCTTGAGCCGGGCGGCACAAGTGCAGCATGCCAGCAATCTGTCTTATGTCTGCGGCGGCGTGGGCGCAGGCAATCTGAAGGCGCTGAAAGCGCGGGCGCCGCAATTCGATCTGGGCTTCTGGATGGTGGAAGGTCCGCGCGGCGCCTATCTCGCCGACGTGCCCATACGCATCACGCATCAGGGCAAGACGGTGGCGCAGTTCACTGCAGACGGGCCGTTGTGCTTCGTGCAGGCACCGAAGGGCAGCTACACCATTGAAGGCACGCACAGACAGCAGCAACGCAAGATCACCGTGCATACCGGAAACAAAAACGCCGATCTGCGCTGGTAAGGCGCGGATCGGCGTTCTGGTGCCAAGTTCGCTGGTATCGCGGCGCGTCGAGGGCGCGCCACGCCAGGCCGGTTACAGCGGGCGGCTGATGACCACCGC
>JAFGXB010000167.1 GCA_016936875.1 Burkholderiaceae bacterium
CCGGGCTATGGCGCGCATTTGCAACGAAGAGCGGGGGTGTTTTGGCGTGCAAGGCGGGCATGGCTGAAATGTTCACAAGCTCTCAGGCTGCCGGCCAGCGCACACCACGGCGGTCTGCCATGTCCTGCCCCATGGCCGCAAGCTGCGCGGCATTCATGCGGGCCTGGGCTGCGGGGAAGATGTGCGAATTTTCCAGCGCGATGTGTGCGGCGTGAACGGCGCTGAAGCGCTGCGCGGCGCTGGCGATCGGCGCGTCGGCAGGCTGCGCATCTGCAGCCTGCGCCTGTTGCAGCCAGACGCGCAGCGTCGTCCACAGCGCAGCCAGTGCGCGATGCTCGGCTTCAAGGCGGACGAGCGCGTCTGCGGTGGCCGGGTCGGATGGGCTGCGCAGCACGGGAAACACATGCCGCTCTTCATCCTCATGATGCAGCGGGGCAGCCAGATCGAAATAGCGCATCACCTGGGCGGCGGCCTGCTGCGCCTGCGCGTCAGCGCCGTGGGCATGCACATGGTCGATCGAGCGCAGCAACAGGGCGTCCATGCGCTCGATGCGTGCATGGCAACCGCGGAGCAGCGCGAAGGGCTGGTCAAAACCAGCGGCTGGCAGATCGGCGTGCAGCATGGGCGTGTGATTTCAAGAAGGAGCGCAAGAAGGCGCGGGGCAGACCCTGGACGCACTCATGAAGCAAAAGCCGGCGCGCCCGGCAGATCGTCCTGCCCCAGCGCGGCCTGGCGCACCTTGTCCGCATCGCGTTTGCTCATGCGCGCCGGGCTGCCCCCGTCGGGGTCGGCCTCGATGGCGAAGATCTGCTGATGAAAGTCGATCACCCCGGCGCGGTGCGCCACACTCACCAGCGTGACGCCCGGCAGGCGCTGCAGCAGCAGGGCGTACATCGCGCGTTCGGTGGGCGCGTCGAGCGCGCTCGTGGCCTCATCCATGAACAACCATTCGGGCGCGATGAGCAGGGCTCGCGCCACGGCCAGCCGCTGCTGCTCGCCCGGAGACAGGCGCTGCATCCAGGTGTCGGTCTGGTCGAGCGCGGCCTCCAGATAGGGCACCCGGGCGAGCTGCAACGCTTCACTGATCTGCGCGGAGGTGAACTGATCCGGGCTGAGCGGGTAGCTCAGCGCCTGCTTGAGCGTGCCCAGCGGCAAATACGGTTTTTGCGGCAGGAACAAGGTGCGGCCCGACGGCGCGTGCGCGTGATCGGCGTTCAGCGCATAGGGCCAGATGCCGGCCAGCCAGCGCACCAATGTGCTCTTGCCGCTGCCCGACGGCCCGGTGAACAGCGTGTGCTGGCCGCGGCTGATGTGCTCTCCGGCGCATTGCAGCAGGGGGCGTCCGTCTGGGGCCAGCAGCAGCAGATCGCCCAAGGCCACCGACTCGCGCGCACTGCGCAGCGGCACTACGCCCGCGGGGGTGGCCGGGCCGCTGCCCGGCAGTTGCGCAGAGGATGCGGGAAATCCGGGCGTGGGCTGATGCGGGCCGTGCTGCGCGTTGTGCATGGCCTCGACAAAAGTCTGCAGACGCTCGACCGTGGCGCGCCAGTCAGCAATGCTGGTGTACGCCCCGATGAACCACGACAGCGCGCCCTGCACCTGGCCGAAGGCCTGGGCGGTCTGCGTCAGGCCACCGAGTTGAATCTGTCCGGCGAAGTAGCGCGGCGCCGCCACCAGAATGGGGAAGATGATGGCGAGCTGGCCGTAAAACGCGCTGTACCAGGTGAACAGCTTCTGCCGCTTCATGATGCCCCACCAGTTGCTCCACACATTGGCAAAGCGGTCGCGGTGCCCGTCGAGTTCGCGCTGCTCGCCGTTGTACAGCGCAATGCCTTCGTCATGCTCGCGGGTACGCGCCAGGCCAAAGCGGAAATCCGCCTCGTAGCGCTGCTGAAAGAAGTTGAGCCGGATCAGCGGCTTGCCCACCCAGTGCGCGAACACGCTGCCCACCCCGGCATACAGAATGGCCACCCACACCATATAACCGGGAATGGTGACGCCAAACAGCGTGATGGCGCCCGACAGCATCCACAGCATGATGAGAAAGGAAAACAGCGTGACCAGCGAGGACACGAAACCGAAGAACAGATTGAGGCTGCCGTTGATGAAGCCGCCAATGTCATCGGCGATGCGCTGGTCCGGGTTGTCGGTGTTGCCCTGCCGCAGCGACATGCGGTAATGCGTGCCACCGGCCAGCCAGTCCTTGAGGAACACCTCGGTCATCCAGCGCCGCCAGTTGATCTGCAGCATCTGCAAAAAATACTGCGAATACACCGCCAGCGCGATATAGAGGAAGGCATAGCCGCTGAAAACCAGCAGCAGATGCTTGAACGCAGCAAAGTTCTTGACCTGCAAGGCGTTGAAAAAATCGCCATTCCACTGCGTGAGCTTGACGTTGACCCACACCAGCGCCAGATTCATCGCCAGCACCAGCAGCAGCAGGCCCCAGCCTTTTTTCTTTTCTTCAGACACCAGATAGGGCTTGGCCAGCGCATAGAAATGCCGGAAGGCGAAGCGATATGACTGGGGAGTGGTTTGAGGCTGCATAAGTCAGACGGCTCCTGAAAACGCGAAAGCTGCGGCATTGTGCCTGCGGGGGCTCAGCCGTTTTCACGGTGCGGGCATGTTGCGCTGAAACCGCAGCCTATGGGCGCTGCCTGAGCGCTGGCTTAATCGCCCCGCTGGAGCATGCCCCGTATGATGCGCATTTCCGAACGACCGTGCTTTTTATGACCAACACCACCATCCCTGCCGATCTGCAAACCGCGTTCGATGCGGCCATTGCCCATTCCAAAACCCTCACCACCCGCCCGGACAACCTGACCCTGCTGCAACTCTATGGCCTATACAAACAAGGCAGCGCCGGAGATGCTTCGGGCGAGCGCCCCGGCATGACCGACTTCGTCGCCCGCGCCAAATGGGATGCCTGGGCCGCACGCAAAGGCATGCCCCGCGCTGAAGCCATGCAGAGCTACATCGACCAGATCAACGCCCTCCCGGAGTAGGTCGTCCAGCGCGTTACGTTCTATTACATTCATGTCCTTTGATGTGTTTGACGTGAATCAAGATTGACCGGGAGGCGGCGCTCAGAATGCAGACATGACAAAACCCTTCCAGCAATGTGCGCCAACTTGTCGCAGCGCTGGCAGGCAATACACGGAGGTCATCATGTCCATTCCCCAACGCTTCACGTTCTTCGCCAGTCTCATCGCCTGCCTGTGGTGGGCCGCGCCCGCGCAGGCGGTGCCCGCCTTCGCCCGCCAGACCGGGCAGAACTGCATTGCCTGCCACGTCGGCGGCTTTGGCCCGCAGCTCACGCCGTTCGGACGTGCCTTCAAGCTCGACGGCTACACCCTGAGCGATGGCAAGAAGCACATTCCGCTGTCGGCCATGCTGGTGGCCTCCTACACCCACCAGGCGCAAGACTATGGCAGCAACAACTCCATGGGCCCGCCGCCCGCCGGTTTCAGCGCCAACAACAACTTCACCGCGCTGCAGCAGGCGTCCCTCTTTCTGGCGGGCCGCATCACCGACCATCTGGGCATGCTTGGGCAAGCCACCTATTCTGATCCCGGTTCGCAAAACCTCGCCTGGGACAACACGGAACTGCGCTACGCCCATGCCTACACACTGGGTTCCGCCAGCGGCCTGTTCGGCATGAGTCTGAACAACAACCCCACGCTGTCGGATGTCTGGAACACCACCCCGGCCTGGCAGTTCAGCTATATGGCCCCGCCCTTTGGCAATAGCGGCCCGCCGGTGTCTCCCCTCATCTACAACCTGGGCCAAAGTGTCGTGGGTGCCACGGCCTACACCATGATCGACAACAGTTGGTATGTGGAGGCCGGGGCGTATCACAATCTTTCGACCTACTGGGCCAATGCGCTGCACGCGGGCAATGCCTCGCTGCAGGGCGAAGCGCCGTACTGGCGGATGTGGTATTCCAAAACCGTCGGCCCGCATGTGTTCGAGGCGGGGCTGCTGGGATTTGATGCCCGCATCAACACCAGCGGATTGCCCGGCCTGCCTACCGACAACTATCACGACATCGGCCTTGACGCCACATATCAATTCCTCAACGGCGGCCCGAATGTCATCACCGCGAACGCAATCTATATGCACGAACGCCAGAATCTGAACCAGGCCTTGCTGCAAGGCAACGCAAGCAATAGCAGCAACACCCTCAACGCCGCCAATCTGAATGTGGCGTACTGGCTGAACAACACCTACGGCGCCACCTTCGGACTCTTCGATACCACGGGATCATCCGATGCGGCCGTGTATGGCAACGGATACAGCTCGCGCACCAACAGCCCCAACACCAGCGGCGCCATTGTTGAAGTCGACTGGAATCCATTTGGCAAGAGTTGGGCCAATCCCGAGAAAAATCTTCGGATCGGCTTGCAATACACCCTGTACAACAAGTACCTTGGCGCAAAGACCAATTTCGATGGTGCAGGCACCAACGCAAGCGATCTGAATACCCTCTACCTCTATCTGTGGACGGCTATCTGAGCACCCCCGGGGTTGGCGCTCTGGCCCGCCCACCCCGGGAGCATCCAATGCAAGATCAGACAAACACCGTTTATTTCGCCCAGGCCTTCCATCACGGCGAGGCCGAGCAGCACAGCTATGTGGTCGCCATTGGCCAGCGCGCCGTGGTGGAAGCGCTGGCCAGGGCCGAACATGCGCGGCTGCGCGGCGCTTACGGCATGGCGATCTACCGCACCCGCCCAGACGTGGCGGCGCAAGATCACTTTCGCCTGGTCGGCTACCTGTCTTCGGACATGGGCGAAAAATGGACCTGCAGCCAGCCAGACGAAGAACAGGCCGCCTGACCCCCCGCAACGAGCGGACGCCGTGAGCGGCCCCGCCAGGTCGCGCTCACTGCACCATGCCCAGCCAGCGTGGAAACACCAGGCTGATCGCCGGGATGTAGGTCACCAGCCCGAGGAACACCAGCATGGTCAGCAGCCAGGGCCAGACGGCAATGGTGAGTTCGGTGATGCCCATTTTGGCGATACCGCTGGCAACGTACAGATTCAGCCCCACCGGCGGCGTCAGCATGCCAATTTCCATATTCACCACCATGATGATGCCGAAGTGGATCGGGTCGATCCCCAGGTGAATGGCCACCGGGAACAGAATGGGCGCCAGAATCAGCACGATGCTCGACGGCTCCATCACATTGCCGGCCACCAGCAGCAGCAGGTTCACCAGCAGCAGAAACACCACCGGTCCCAGACCGGCGTCGAGCAGCCACTGGGCAATACCCTGCGGCACCTGCTCGGAAGTCATCAGAAACGAAAACAGCACCGCATTGGTGATGATGTAGAGCAGCATCGCGCTCATATTGGCCGAGGCCAGCAGCACCCGCGGCACGTCGCTGAGCTTGAGATCCTTGTACACGAACACGGCGATGATGAAGGCGTAGACCGCACTCATGGCCGCCGCCTCGGTGGGCGTGAACAGCCCGGTATAAATCCCACCCAGCACGATGACGATGAGCAGCAGGCCCCACACGCTGTCGCGCAGCGCGCGCCAGCGCCCGACCCAACTGGTGCGAGGTTGACGCGGATAGCCGCCGCGCCAGGCGCGCCACCAAGTGGTCACGCCCAGCATGGCCGCCAACATCAAGCCCGGCACCACCCCGGCCATGAACAACGCGCCGATCGACGAATTGGTCGAAACGGCGTACATCACCATCACGATGGACGGCGGAATGAGAATGCCCAGCGCGCCCGATGAGACGATCGCCCCAGCGCCGAACCGCGGCGGAAATCCGGCCTTGACCATCGCGGGCAGCAGGATCGACCCGATCGCCACCACCGTCGCCGGGCTGGAGCCCGACACCGCGGCAAACAGCGCGCAGGCCATCACACCCGCAAGCGCCAATCCACCGTGCCAGTGGCCGATCATGCTGGTGGCAAACACGATCATGCGCCGCGCCACGCCGCCGTGGGTGAGAAAGTTACCGGCAAGAATGAAGAACGGGATCGCCATGATCTCGAACTTCTCGATGCCAGTGAACAGCTTGAGCGCCACCGCCTGAATCGGCACATCGCTGAACGCGAACAGAAAGGTCAACACCGTCAAGCCGAGCGCGATCGACACCGGCATGCCGGTGATCATCAGCGCCAGGAGCAGCACGAAAATGATGGCGGCATTCATCGCGCGGCCTCCTGGGGATAACGCGGGTGCTGGCCGTCGCCCGCTGGATCGTTGGGCAGCGGCTCATCCAGCCCTTCAACCTGCCCCGGGTCGTGATGCGGCAGTTCGCCATCGCGGTGAAAACGCCAGGCCACCTGCAAGAAGCGGTAGCACATCAGTGACGAGCCGAGCGGAATGGCCAGATACACGATCCAGGTCGGCCATTCCAGATCGGGCGTTGTTTGGTCGGTCTGGCTCAGATGCCAGACGAAGTTGGCACCAAACGCCGCGATCACCCCGGTGAACAGCGCCCCGGCGAGCAGGCCAAACAGAATCACCGGCTTGCGCCGCGCCGGACTCAGCCGGTTGACCAGCACATCCACCCCCACATGGATACCGGTGCGCACGCCATAGGCCGCGCCAAACTTGGCCATCCACACGAACATGAAAATGGTCAACTCCTGCGCCCAGCTCAGATTGAGCGACAGCAGCCAGTCCTGCAGGCCGGGAATGGCCAGACCGGCGAGATAGCGGTGCACCACCGCGACAAAGATGATCAGCGTGGCGGCGGCCATGAGAAACGCGATCAGCGTTTCCTCCAGCCGGTCGAGCAGGCGATTGAACAGGGCAAAGACGGGCATGGCAGTGTGCGCGATCGCGCGAAATCAACAAAAAAACTGCCCCAGCCGGGAAGAGCGGGGGCAGTTCGTCGCGTAAGGGACGATCAAAAAAGGACGGTCAGAGTTTGGCGGGGTCGAAACCTGTCGCCTTGAACACCTCGTCCATCAGCGCCTTGGGCACGCGCGACTCGGCCTGCTTGTAGACCGGCGCCATGGCCTTCTTCCAGGCCAGACGCTCGGCCGGCGTGAGCGCGATCACTTCGCATTTACCTGATTTGCGCACGGCTTCGGTGGCGTCATCGTTGTCCTTCTTCGCCACCTTGTTGGCGAATTCAGTGGCTTCCACCATGGCCTGATCGAGGGTTTTGCGGATGTCGGCAGGCAGGCCGTTCCAGAACTTCTGGTTGACGATGACCGCGTAGCCCAGATAGCCGTGCTGGGTTTGCGTCATGGCTTTTTGCACTTCAAAAAACTTCTGGGTGTAGAAGTTCGACGGCGGGTTCTCCGTGCCGTCCACCACCCCGGTCTGCAGCGCCTGATACACCTCGGAGAACGCCAGCACCTGCGGAATGGCGCCGATGGCCCGCATTTCCATGTCGAGAATCTTGCTCGACTGAATGCGCATTTTCAGGCCCTTGGCATCGGCCGGGTTCTTCAGCGGCTTGTTGGCACTCATGTCCTTGAAGCCGTTGTCCCAATAGGCCAGACCGAGAATGCCCTTGGATTCGAGCTTTTTCAGCAGGCCGCCACCGATGGGGCCTTGCGTGATCTTGTGCAGCGCGTCGTAGTTGTCAAAAATATATGGCAGATCGAACAGCTCGAACTCCTTGACGCCCAACGGCCCGAACTTGGCCAGCGAAGGCGCCAGCATCTGCACCGAACCGAGCTGCAGCGCCTCCATCTCTTCCTTGTCCTTGTAGAGCTGGCTGTTGGGATAGATCTCCACCTTCACCCGTCCCTTGGTGCGCTCTTCCGCCAGTTTTTTGAAGTGCTCGGCAGCCTGCCCCTTCGGGGTATTGGGCGCAACCACATGGCTGAACTTGATGACGATGGGCTGTTGCGCCCGAACCAGGTTGCTCAGCCCCAAACCGGCTGCGGCCAACCCCAGACCAATCACTGCTTGACGACGCTGCATGGCGATCTCCGTTGATTTGATTTGTTGTGTTGTGAAATGAACCGTACTTTTTTGTAACAGACAAAAGCATACGTCAACCCTTGGGCGATCTGCCAAGGGTTGACCCGGTATCGAAATCTGTTTGCGGCGCAGCGCTGCGCCGCAGTGCAGTGGCGGCGGTCAGGCCTTGCCGCCACTGGCCGGTGGCTTGCCGCTTGCCTCGCGCAGTTCGCGCGCATGTTCATCGGTGCTTTGCTGGATTTTTCGGCTGAAAAACCAGATGAAAAACACCCCGATGCCCAGCATGAAAATACTGCCGATCAGGCTGAACAGCCCATAATCCGTGCCAAGCAAACCTTGCCAAGCTGATCCCATGACATCCCTCCTCTTTGTGATTGACAATGCGAGAGAATAATTCCACACAGTGTTTACTGTTTGACACAAGACAAACAGCGTTTCCCCCTAAGCGCCCAATGCGCCTGCCCGGAATTGCTCGTGCGGCATGAACGCGGAGAGCATCCAGTGCGCGCGCAGCGCCTGGGCATCGTCAGCGCCATTGCACAGGAACAGTGCGGGCTGCTGGACGCATTGCAGCACTCGCGCCGGGTGCGCCACGGCAACCGCGACTACACCCTGGGCAGGCTGTGGGGCCGGGAGGTGGTGCTGGTGCTATGCGGTATCGGCAAGGTGGCCGCGGCGACCACGACCACCAGCCTGATCGTCGAATTCGGCTGCGAAGCGTTGTTGTTCACCGGCGTGGCCGGAGGATTGGGCGACGGTGTGGTGGTTGGCGATGTGGTGATTGCCGACAGCCTGCTGCAGCATGATCTCGACACCCGCCCGCTCTACCCGCAATACGAAGTGCCGGACACCGGAAAAAGCCGCTTCGCAACCGACGCCACGCGTACCCATGCGCTGCACAGCGCCGCGCTCGCCGTGTTCGGCACCGGATGCCCGCCCCGGATCGACGCCGCCACCCAGCAGGCGTTTGGCCTGCACGCGCCGCGGGTGCATCGCGGTCTGATTGTCAGCGGCGACCGCTTCATTTCCACACGCGCAGGCAGCGACGCGCTGCGCAAAAACTTGCCCGACGCGCTGGCGGTGGAAATGGAAGGCGCCGCGGTCGCCCAGGTCTGCCACGACTACGGCACGCCCTTTGCGCTGGCGCGCACCGTGTCCGACCGCGCCGACGACACGGCCCACATCGACTTCGGCCGTTTCATCCGCAGCGTCGCCAGCGTCTACAGCCTCGCGCTGGTGCAGGCCTTGCTATCGATCCGAAATGAAGAAAGGTGAACGGGGCATGGGCAACGCCATGCAACATCCTCCCCCACGGCGTGGGGGAGGTGCCGTTTTGCTCCCTCCCCAGACGTGGGGAGGGTCGGGGTGGGGAGGGTTGGGGAGATAGGCAGGCTCAAGCTCCAACCTGCCGAAACGATCAAACCGCGCGCGGCAGATCCATCCGGTCGGTGAACACCCCATCGAGGCCGATGGCGAGCAGGCGCTGCGCCGCCTCGCGCTGATTGATGGTGTAGGCGCGCAGCTTCAAACCCGCTGCGTGCACCGCGGCAATCCGCTCGGGCGTGACCTGCTGCCAGTCGGTGTGCAGCCCCTCGGCGCGCAGCGCCACGGCCTGCGCCAGCGCCGCATCGCTGTATTGCTCGAACAGACAGGCCAGTGGCAATGCGGCGTTCATCGCATCGAGTGCGACGCGCGCGGCTTGCAGCGCCAACGGAGAAAACGACGACAGCAAGGGCGCGGGCGCTGCCGGATGCGCCGTAGCCCATTGCGCCGCGCGGCGCGCCACGGCCTCGCCGGTGGCGGCATCCTCGCCGGGGTTGGGCTTGATTTCCAGGTTCAGCCACACGCC
>JAFGXB010000020.1 GCA_016936875.1 Burkholderiaceae bacterium
GCGCATCGCCGAGCTTGGCCTGCGGCACAGCATCCTGGGCAGCGGCGCCAAATTGCCCGCCACCCAGGCCCTGCTCGATGGTCTGCAACTGCGCTGGGACCAAGTGGCCATCATCGGTGACGACTGGCCCGACCTCGCACTGATTGCACGCGCCGCCTTCAGTGCCGCACCGCCGCAAAGCCATGCCGAGGTGCTTGCCCGCGTGCGCTACGTCACCCGCGCCCCCGCAGGACTGGGCGCCGTGCGCGAGGTCTGCGACCTGCTGCTCACAGCGCACGGGGCCTACGCCAGGCTGCTCGCGGATGCGCTGGCCGGCGCCCCGCATACCCCGCCGCCACAGCAGGCCGCCAATCCCACAAGCGGCACCCTGGCCGCGCCGGGCGCGGTGCTGCCCAGCGCGCGCTGAAGGCGCCCCGCCATGCGACTGAATCTGCGTCAATTCTGGCTGCGGCTGGGCGCCTGGACTCCCGTGCTGCTGCTGGCCATCGCCGCCGCCTTCAGCTGGTGGGTGGCGCAGGTGGTGATGCGGGCCGAGCAACACCCCAAGCTCAGCGCAGCCCAGTCCGCACTGCCCGACTATCTGCTGCACGACTTTTCCGCTGCAAGCTACAACGCGCAAGGCCAGCTCAGCGCCGTGTTGCGTGGCGTGCAGATGGCGCATCTTCCCGCCACCGACACTTTCGACATCACCGCGCCCCGCCTGCACGCGGTCAACCCGCAGGGTCTGGTCACCACGGCAACGGCGCAGCGTGGCCTGTCCAATAAAGACGGCAGCAATCTGCAACTCCTGGGCAATGCCGTGGTCGAACGTAGCGGCACCGCGAATCAGCCGCCCGTGGTCGTGCGCAGCGACTTTCTGAACATCTTCCCCAACCAGCAAATCGTGCAGTCCAACCGTCCTACCGTGGTGCAGCAGGGCCAGACACAGTTCTCCGGCAACAGCCTGCAGTTCAACGGGGTCGATGGCACCTCGTCCATGCAGGGCCGGGTGAAGGCGGTCATCGTTCCCGCCAGTTCCGCACCAGCGGCCAAGCCATGACAGACACGTCCAGCGCGCCCATCCTCCTGCTCACCGGCGCGTCGAGCGGCATAGGCGCCGCGCTGGCCGCCGCCTATGCCGCACGCGGCTGGCGGCTGGTGCTGATCGCGCGCCGCGCCGAGTTGCTCGAACAACTCGCGCGAGACTGTGGGCTGGCCCCGGATGATCCCACCCGGCTGCGCCTGATCGCCGCCGACGTGCGCGACACTGACCGCCTGCGCACCGAGGCCGACACCCTGCTGCGCGAATGGGGCTGCCCGCAAGTGGTCATTGCCAACGCCGGCATCAGCCACGGCGTGGATCTGTCTCAGGCAGAGGATCTCGACGTGGCCACCGACATCATGGACATCAACTGGGCCGCCGCCCTCGCCACCCTGGCCCCCTTCATCGCGCCGATGCGCGCGCGGGGCAGCGGCGCGCTGGTGGGCATTGCCAGCGTGGCGGGCGTGCGCGGCCTGCCCTGTCATGCCGCGTACTGCGCCAGCAAGGCCGCGCTTATCCGCTCGCTGGAAAGCCTGCGGGTGGAGCTTCGTCCCAGCGGCGTGAAAGTCGTGACCATCAGCCCCGGTTACATCGACACCGCCATGACTGCGGGCAACCGCTTTCGCATGCCCTTCCTCATGTCCCCCGCCGTGTTCGCCAGCAGTGCGTTGCGCGCCATCGACACGGGCCGTGCCTATGCCACCATTCCGTGGCAGATGGGGCTGCTGAGCAAATTTCTGCACGTGGTGCCGCGCGCCGTGTTTGACCACTACGCCGGACGCTACGGCCGCAAGGCACGCAAGGAAAATTGCGAACCCTGTCAGGCCATGACGCGGCGCAACCGCATCCGGCGCGGCGGTAAATCATCCCGCTGAGAAAAGCGGAGGGCGGCGTCAAGCCGCCATGTGATGGTGACGAGGGCGGCCGCGTTAAACACGCGCCGGGCCACCCCTGAGCGCGCTCTCAAGTCGTCGCCGCGCGCAGTGACGCTTCGAGAATGTCCAGCGCCTCGGCGAACACCGCGTCGGAGATGGTCAGCGGGAACAGGAAGCGCACCACGTTGTAGTCCACACCGCAGGTCAGCAAAATGAGGTTGCGCTTGAGCGCCTCGGCCTGCACGGCTTTGGTGAACGCCGCGTCGGGCTGGCCGTTGGCGGGATTGTTGAACTGCACCGCAACCATCGCGCCCAGGCCGCGCACATCGCTGATCTGCGGCACTTGCGTGCGCAGGCCCTCCAGTCGCGCCTTGAGCTGGTCGCCCAGCTTCTGGCCGCGCGCAGGGAGTTGTTCGTCGTGCATCACGTCGATCACCGCGTGCGCCGCGGCCACGGCCATGGGGTTGCCCGCATAGGTGCCGCCCAGCCCGCCCGGAGCGGGGGAGTCCATGATCTCGGCGCGGCCGGTCACGGCTGACAGCGGCATGCCCGAGGCCAGCGATTTGGCGATGGTCATGAGGTCGGGCAGCACACCGGTCTGCTCGAAAAAATGTTCCATGGCGAACAGCTTGCCGGTGCGGCCAAAACCGCTCTGCACCTCGTCGGCAATGAGCACGATGCCATGCGCATCGCACAGCTCGCGCAGCCACTTCACCGCCTCCACTGAAATGACGTTGAACCCGCCTTCTCCCTGAATCGGCTCGAAAATGATGGCGGCCACACGCGAGGCTTCGATGTCGGCTTTGAACAGGTGCTCCACGGCCTTTTTCACATCGGCCAGCGGCACGCCTTCGGCCGGGAAGGGGGCGTGATAAATCTCGGGCGGGAAGGGGCCGAACCCGGCTTTGTAGGGCTGCACCTTGCCGGTGAGCGCCACAGCAAACAGGCTGCGGCCGTGGAAGGCGCCGCCAAAGGCAATCACGCCCGAACGCTTGGTGTGGGCGCGGGCAATCTTGATGGCGTTTTCCACGGCCTCGGCGCCGGTGGAGAACAGCGCGGTTTTTTTGACATGACTGCCGGGCGTCAGCGCGTTGAGCTTTTCGGCCAGGCTGACATAGCTTTCATACGGCACGACCTGATAGCAGGTGTGGGTGAAGTGCTGCAGTTGCTCCTGCAGCGCGGCTACGATCTTGGGGTGGCGGTGGCCGACGTTCATCACCGCAATGCCGCCGGCGAAGTCGATATAGCGTTGGCCTTCGACGTCCCACAGCTCGGCGCCTTCGGCGCGGTCGGCGTAGAAGCTGGCCATCACGCCCACGCCACGCGGGGTGGCTGCGGCGCGGCGGGCCTGGAGTTGTTCGTTGAGTGAGTGGTTCATGGTGGTTCCTTTGCAAATGCTGCGCGTGGTCAGGCCGACTCGATGCGCATCCAGGTGGTCTTGAGTTCGGTGTATTTGTCGAAGGCGTGCAGTGATTTGTCGCGGCCATTGCCCGACTGTTTCACGCCGCCAAACGGCACGGTGATGTCGTCCTCGTCGTACTGGTTGACATGCACGGTGCCCGCCTGCAGCGCGCGCGACACGCGCACCGCGCGGTCGAGGTTGCGCGACCACACACCGGCATGCAGCCCGTAGGCGCTGTCGTTGGCAATCGCCACGGCCTCGGCCTCGGTCTTGAACCGAATGACCGCCAGCACCGGGCCGAAAATTTCTTCCTGCGCGATTTTCATGCTGTTCTTCACGCCGTCGAACACCGTGGGGGCAACGTACTGGCCGCCGGTTTCTTCCAGTGCGCGGCAGCCACCGGCCACGCATTTGGCGCCTTCGTCGATACCGGCCTGGATGTAGCCGAGCACGGTCTGCGTCTGGGTGTCGTCCACCAGCGCGCCCAGCACGGTGCGGGCGTCCAGCGGGTCGGCAGGGTGGTATTGCGGCGTGAGCGCGGCGAGCTTTTCCACGAAGGCATCGGCAATGCTGTCTTGAACCAGCAGGCGCGAGGGCGCGTTGCAGCTCTCGCCCTGGTTGTAGAACATGCTGCCGATGGCGGTGGCTGCGGCGCGGTCGAGGTCGTCGAAGTCGGCGAACACGATGTTGGCGGACTTGCCGCCCAGCTCGTTGTACACGCGCTTGAGGTTGCTGCGGCTGGAATAGTCGAGCATGCGACGGCCGGTGCGTGTGGAGCCGGTGAAGCCGATGGCGTCGACGTCCATGTGCAGCGCCAGCGCCTCGCCGGCTTCATGGCCAAAGCCGGGCACGACGTTGAACACGCCTTCTGGCAACCCGGCCTCAAGCGCCAGTTCGGCCAGACGCAGCGCGGTGAGGGGCGATTTTTCCGAAGGCTTGAGCACCACGCTATTGCCGGCGGCCAGCGCCGGACCGAGCTTCCACGAGGCCATCATCATGGGGTAGTTCCACGGCACGATGGCTCCGACCACGCCGATGGCCTGGCGTGTAATCAGCGCCAGCGCGTTGTCGCCCGTGGGGGCGATCTCGTCGTAAATCTTGTCCACCGCTTCGCCGAACCACTGCAGGCAACGCGCGGCCGCAGGCACGTCGGTGGACAGGCTGTTTTTGATCGGCTTGCCCATGTCCAGGGTTTCGAGCAGGGCGAGTTCGTCGCGCGCGGCGCGCAACTGTTCGGCAAAGGCCACCATCACCTTTTTGCGCGCGGCCGGCGGCTGGCCCGCCCAGCGGCGGTCGGCAAAAGCGGCGCGGGCCGAAGCCACCGCGCGATCGACATCCGCCGTCTTGCCGCGTGCCACGCGGGCAATGACCTTGCCATCGACCGGGGAGATGCAGTCGAACAGACTGCCGTCGGTGGCGGCCCAGCGGCGGCCGTCGATGACCATGCGGCCATCGATGCCGCGCGCCAGCAGGTCGTCAGCGCGTTGGTGCCAGATGCGGTTGAAATTTTCGGACATGCGAATCTCCTGGAATGACTAATTGTTCTGAAGCGCCATGATGGCGTAATGTTTGCGCAGCCGGGTGTGGTTTTCCCAGATGCCGCTGAAGCCGCCGGGCACGACAAACGCGTCTCCGGCGCGGAATTCCCGCGCAGTGCCATCGTCGGCGGTGAGGGTCATGCGGCCTTCGAGCAGCACGCAGAACTCTTCTTCGTGCGGGTCGTAGCGCACGCGCCAGGCGCCGGGTTCACCCTGCCAGATGCCCGCGGTGAACTGGCCGCTTGGGTCGGTGTAGTGATTCCAGGCCTGTTGTTGCGGGTCGCCGCGCAGCACCCGCTCGGGTGCTGGGGCGAAAACGTCGGGCTGCACCCCGGTCGTTGTGAAGGCGATGGGGTGGCGCATGATGGGTGGAGAGAAAAAGCAGATTGGCGGCAGGCAAGACGCCCGCCGCCGCAGGACAGATCAGAAGCTCACAACCACCGAAGCGGCGAGGAGGTTGTTGTCCTTCTTGTAGCTGCCATCAGACACGTTGTAGAAGGTGGCGAGATTGGAGCGGTCATAACGGTACTCCATCTTCAGCGTGGTCGATTCGGTCAGCAGGTAATTCCAGCCGAGCGAAAGGGCGTAGCGGTTGGCGCCCTTGTTGGGATCGACGACAGACCAGTTGCCAGTACCGTCATTGACGTAGCCGGGGCCAAAGCCGTTGACGCCATTGAAGGTTGCCCCAGCGCCTCCCGAAGACGAGTTCATATAGCCACCCGGCAACCCGCCGCCATTGCTGCTGTTGTTGATGTAGTCGCCCCGTGCAAAGCCAAGGAAACGCGGGGTGAAGTTATAGGTCAGCATGCCCGAGGCGCCCCACCACTTGGCTTTGCCTCCGTTGTAGGCGGCGCCGGTCTGCTGGCCGTAGCTGGCCTGGCCGTAATAGCCCCAATCGCCCTGCGTCAGGTAGCCGTCGACCTCGAACATCTGTGCGGTGGATGTGGCAGTTGCGAAAAGCGGAACTGTCGTCATCAGATTCGGATTCGTTGAGTCTCCCGCGTTGACCAACAAGGCAGATCCTGGATTGTTCGGATCAAGCGCTACGTTGTAGTTCGGCAGCTTGCCCACCATGCCCCAGAAGCCGATGTCGGCGTTGTCATAGCCCGGCGGGGTGTAGTCGGCGCGGAAGACCAGCGCCGGTGCGCGACCACCATCACCGCCGTAGTAGTAGCGCGGCGAGTTCATATTGGCGATCATGCTCTTCCATTCCCAGTTGCCCACGGTTTGGTCGAGGCCCACGCCGGTATAGGCAGTCAGCTCGGTGAAGTCGAACAGCAGGTTATGGGTGATGGGCTTGGTCTGGTTGTCCCAGGTGTATTCATAGCCTTCCCAGTCGGGGATCTGACCGGCGATGAGCTTGGTGTCGGAGTTCAGCGGGATAGAAACCGAGGCTTCGTGAACGATGGAGTTGCCGTTCATGTTCGCCCCGGCGCCACGGTCAGGCGCCAGGGTCAGGTTCCAGCCCACACCGCCCGCGGTTTGCTTCTGGAACTGGATGTAAGCGCCGCCGAAATACGAGTTGTCGTAGTTATAGGTCGAGTAGGCGGATGGATCGCCGTTCGACCGGTTCAGGAACACGAACGAACTGGCCTGCTGGTCCTGGTTGTAAACATAGGCCGGCGCGATCATGCCGCTGATCTTCAGGCCCTTGAAGCCTGACGACTCGGCTTCTTCCTTGATGCCGGAGACCTGCACGTCGGTACGGTTGGCAACCTTGGTGGCTTCGTCTGTGGCTTTCTGGTTATCGGTGATCTGGGTTTGCTGCGCCTTGACCTGCGCTTCGAGTTGTTGCACCTTGGCCTTGAGCGCTTGCAGCTCGTTCAGGATGTCGGTGTTGGTGTCGGCGTGTGCCAGCGGGGCAAGCCCCAGGCTGGCCGCCAGCACGGTGAGTTTGAACTTGTTCATCATTGCGATCCTCCAGGTGTTTTTTAGATGTTGACAGGGTGCTGCACTTGCTCAAAAAACCGTTTCACCGGCAACGGCTCATCGCCCCTCGGCGGTCATGAACCCAGCGCCGAATTCTTTTGTCCGCGGTGGCTCGTCATCCAGGCGCAAGGCCTGCGCAGCCTGTTTGGCGCGCAGGCGTTCGCGGCGGGCCATGAGCAGGCTGCTCACCGCCACGGCAATGACGACCAGATAGACAGTAATGGCGCCCACCACATTGATGGTCGGGCTCAGGCCGAGTCGGGCGCGCGAGAAAATCACCACCGGCAAGGTGGTGCTGCCCGGGCCGGAGAGGAAGGCGGAGATCACCACCTCATCCAGAGACAGCGAAAACGCCAGCAGCCAGGCCGACACCAGGGCCTGCGAAATGGACGGCAGGGTGACCAGCATGAACACCTGAAAGGGGCGCGCGCCCAGATCCATTGCAGCCTCTTCGATCGACCGGTCCATTTCCTTGAGCCGCGACTGGATGACCACGGCGGCATACGAAATCGCCATGACGGTATGGCCAATAAAGATGGTGAAAAACCCTTTCTGCGGAAATCCCATGGCCTTTTGCACCGTGACGAAAAACAGCAGCAGCGCCAGCGCAATGACCACGGTGGGCATGACCAGTGGAATATTGATCATGAAGTTCAGCAGGCTCTTGCCCGCAAAGTGGCGGTAGCGCACCAGGGCGAAGGCCGCTAGCGTGCCCAGCAGCACTGAGGTGGTGGCCGTGGCCAGCGCGACCTTGAGCGACAGAATCAGGCCGCGGATGACTTCGTGGTCATGCACCACGGCGCCGTACCACTTGAAGGTCCATCCGCCCCAGATGGTGACCATGCGCGAGTCGTTGAAGGAATACACCACCAGCACCACGATGGGCAGGTAGAGGAAGATGTAGACCAGGATCATCCAGGTCAGGGGCAGCACGGCGGTCTTTTTCATCGCACGCCCTCCAGGCTCTTGGTCTGGTATTTATTGAACACCGCGATGGGCAGGAGGATGAGCACGATCATCACGATGGCCACCGCCGAGGCGCGCTGCCAGTCGAGGTTGAGGAAGAACTCGTTCCACATCACCCGGCCGATATTCAGCGTGGATGGGCCGGCCAGCAGCTCGGGGATGACGTACTCGCCCACCGCCGGGATGAACACCAGCAGACTGCCGGCGATGATGCCCGACTTGGACAAGGGCACGGTGACCAGCCAGAAGGTCTTGAACGGGGTGGAGCCCAGATCGGCCGCGGCTTCCACCAGGCGGTGATCCATTTTCACCAGGGTGGCATACAGCGGCAGGATCATGAAGGGGATGTAGCCATACACCATGCCGATCATGAAGGAGAACTCGGTGAACATCATCCGCAGCGGGGTGTGGATGATGCCGATCCACATCAGGAACTGGTTGACCAGGCCGTTGACGTCGAGCAGGTTCTTCCAGGCGTAGATGCGGATGAGGAAAGAGGTCCAGAACGGAAGCATCACCAGCATCAGCAGGGCCGGGCGCACCGTGGGCTTGGCGCGGGCGATGAAGTAGGAGAACGGATAGCCGATCACCAGGCACAGCACGGTGGTCATCAGCGCATACCACAGCGACGACAGGTAGGTGATGATGTAGAGGCTGTCGCGCACCAGCGCCAGATAAGGCGTGAAGTGGATGTTGATCTGCAGCGCGTCATGCACATAAGTGACGAGCGGATTGAAGCCGATGCCCAGGGCGTCGCTTTCCGACACGCTGATTTTGAGCAGGATGAAAAAGGGGGCGAGCAGAAAGGCCAGCAGCCAGATCTGCGGAATGCCGATGACCACCTTGCGGCCCCAGTTGAAGGGCTTGCGCACTTTGCGCGGCGGCGGAATGTTGTTGTTGGTTGGCATGATGCAGTCGCCCTGACACTCAATCGACAATGACGACGGGCGCATTCGCTGCCCAGTGCGCGGTGACCGCTGCGCCCACATCAAACGGATCGGCGTGGCGGTCTGCGTTGGACACCGTGACGCGAATACGCTGCTGGCTTGGCAAGAGCAGCTCGTAGGCGGTATAGCTGCCCATGTAGGAGCGCGCCGAGATGGTGGCCAGAAGCGCGTTGTACGGGTGGCTCTGGTGCCCTTCGGTCAAGGTCATCTTTTCCGGGCGCAGCGCGATGCCCAACGCCATATTCAGCGTGCCGCTGATGCCGTGGCCGATGTGGAACAGCGCGTCAGCGGCTTGCACCTCGCAGTGATCGGGCTCGTCAGTGACCAGCCTGCCGTCGAACATGTTGACGTTGCCAATGAAGTCGGCGATGAAGCGGGTTTGCGGGTGCTCGTAAATTTCAGTGGGCGTGCCCAGTTGCAGGAACTCGCCGTCTTTCATCACCGCGATGCGGTCGGCCATGGTCATGGCCTCTTCCTGATCGTGGGTGACCATCACGCAGGTCACCCCGACCTTGCGCAGAATGTTGACCAGTTCGAGCTGGGTGCGCTCGCGCAGCTTTTTATCGAGTGCCGCCAGCGGTTCGTCGAGCAATAACAGCTTGGGCCGCTTGGCCAGGCTGCGCGCCAGGGCCACGCGCTGTTGCTGGCCGCCGGAGAGTTGATGCGGCTTGCGTTTGCCGTAGGGCTTGAGCTGCACGAGTTCGAGCATTTGCTCGACGCGCGCGGTGATGTCGGCCTTGGCCATGCCGTCGCGGCGCAGGCCGAAGGCAATATTGTCGAACACGGTCAGATGGGGAAACAGCGCGTAGGACTGGAACATCATGTTGATCGGTCGCTCATACGGCGGCAGATCGGTGATGTCTTCCCCTTCCAGATAGAGATGGCCGGAGGTCGGGATCTCGAAGCCGCCGAGCATGCGCAGCAAGGTGGATTTGCCGCAGCCGCTCGATCCGAGCAGGGCGAAGATTTCCCCCTGCTGGATGTCGAGATGGATGTCGTTGACCGCGACGACCTCATCGAAGCGGCGGGTGATGCCGTCGATTCGCAGAAAAGGTTTTGCACTCGGGGAAGGGGGCGTCACAGCGCAGACTCCATCATCGGTCAAACGGGGTGGAATGAGAGGGTTGCCGCGCCACCGCCAGACCACAGTGCGGAGAACGCGGCAACCGGGGTGGCATTACAGGCCGGTCTTGAACTTGGTGTAGAGGCGCGTCACCAAACGGCGCTGCTCCAGGCTGTAGACCTTGGGCGGAATCAGCTTGTCCACCATGTCGGGCTTGAGGAACACGAAGTCGTTGTCCTTGATCTTGGCATCGACATACGGCAGCGACGCCGGCACCGGATTGGCATAGGTCACCGTGTTGGTGTCCGCCGCGGCCACCTTGGGCTCGAGCACATAGTTCATCCACTTGTAGGCGTTGTCGAGGTTCTTCGCGTCCTTGGGGATGGCCATGGTGTCGATGAAGATCACGGCGCCGTGCGTGGGCGGGAACACCTTGATGTCCTGCTTGTTCTTGGCCGCTGCGGCGCGCGTCGCGGCAATGCCCATATCGCCCGACCAGCCCAGCGACATGCAGATGGAGCCACCGGCCAGATCGTTGATATAGCCAGAGGACGAGAAGATGCTCACATTCTTGCGCACCTTCTGCAACATGGCATAGGCCTTCTCGAAGTCGGCCGGGTTCTGGGTGTTTTGCGGAATGCCGAGATAGTTGAACGCAGCCTCCATGATGTCGTCGCCCGAATCGAGCATGGAGATGCCGCAGGACTTGATTTTGTCGGCGTAGGTCGGATCAAAGATCAACGCCCAGGGATTGGCCGGCATCGGGGTGTCGCCCAGCGCCTTTTTCACCATGGCAACATTGATGCCCACCGTGGTGTAGCCCCACATCCAGGGAATGAGGTATTTGTTGCCCGGATCGACCGCGGCGAGCTGCTTCATCAGGCCCGGATCGAGGTTCTTGTAGTTGGGGATCTTGGCTTTGTCGAGCGGATGCAGCAGGCCGCCCTTGATGTCGATGGCCGCCCAGTTCGACGACGGCACGACGATGTCATAGCCCGTGTTGCCCGCCACCATTTTGGCGAACAGGGTTTCGTTGGAATCGAAGGTGTCGTAGCGCACCTTGATGCCGGTGTCTTTCTCGAAACCGGGCACCGTGGTCGGCGCGATGTAGTCGGACCAGTTGTAGATGTTGAGCACGCCAGCGGCTTGCGCCGGTGCGGCCGCGCCGAACGTCAGCGCCGCTGCGCTGGCCAGACAGGCCGCCAGCAGCTTGCGGCGGAGTGACTTCGTAGGCTGTTTGTGTGACATGAAGAACCTCTCAAGTGTGTGTGTGAAGCCAATTGAAAAACGACAGGTACAACGGGTGAGGCTTTGCAATTCTCGTACCAGTATGCCGCGACGGACGGGAACAAGAATGGCGATTTATACCAATCCCTGCGCGCGCAGCCCGGAGAGCGTGTCGTCCAGGCTGCGGCGAATGCGTCGCACCATCTCGTCGATTTCCGCGTGGGTCATCACCAGCGGCGGCGCGATGATCATGCGTTCTTCCACGGCGCGCATCACCACGCCGTTCTTGAAGCAATGGTCGCGGCAGATATAGCCCACGCCCAGATCGGCGGGGAACAGGGTGCGGCTGGCCTTGTCTTTGTAGAGCACCAGCCCGGCCACCATGCCCAGAGACTGCACATCGCCCACGAGCGGGTGGTCGGCCAGCGTGGCGAATTGCGCTTCGAGGTAAGGCGCTGAGTCTGTAGCCACCTTGTTCACCACGTCCTCGGCGCGCAGGGCGTTGATGTTGGCGATGGCCACGGCGCAGCAGGTGGGGTGGCCGGAATAGGTGAAGCCGTGGTTGAAGTCGCCGCCGGTCTCGATCAGCAGCTTGGCGATGCGGTCGCCCACCAGCACCCCGCCCAGCGGCAGGTAGCCCGAGGTCACGCCCTTGGCGAAGGTGATGAGATCGGGCCGGGTGTTGATGTGGGGGTGCTGGCAGCCAAACCAGTGTCCAAGCCGACCGAAGCCGCAGATCACTTCATCAGACACCAGCAGCACGCCGTACTTGTCGCAGATGCGCTGAATCTCCGGCCAGTAGCTCGCCGGAGGAATGATGACCCCACCCGCACCCTGCACCGGCTCGCCAATGAACGCCGCCACCTTGTCGGCGCCGAGTTCAAGAATCTTGTCCTCCAGCCAGCTTGCGGCCCGCAGCCCGAAATCGTGGGTGCTCTCGCCCGGTTTGCCGTGCTGTAACTGGTAGGGCTGGTCGATGTGGGTGATGCCCGGCAGCGGCAGGTCGCCCTGTTCGTGCATGCCACTCATGCCGCCCAGCGACGCGCCGCCCAGCGTGCTGCCGTGGTAGGCGTTGTGCCGGCTGATGAGGGTTTTGCGCTGCGGCTGCCCCATCAGGTCCCAATAGCGGCGCACCAGACGGATGACGGTGTCATTGCCTTCCGAGCCGGAATTGGTGAAGAACACATGGTTGAAGCCGGGCGGCGCCACCTGCGGCAGCAGGGCGGCAAGCTCCGTGGCCGGGGCTGTGGTGGTTTTGAAGAAGGCGTTGTAGAACGGCAGGGTTTGCATCTGGTGGGTGGCGGCGTCCACCAGGTCTTGTCGGCCGTAGCCCAGGTTGACGCACCACAGGCCCGACATGCCGTCGATGATTTCATTGCCCTCCGAGTCCCAGATGCGCACGCCTTCGCCGCGCACGATCACGCGGCTGCCCGTCGCGTTGAGGCTCTTGGTGTCGGTGAAGGGATGGAGGTGATGCGCCGCGTCTTTGGCGCGCAGCGCGGCCGTATCGAACTGGGGCAGGTCATTGGGTTTCATATGAATCTCCGTATCGGGGGGGTGTCGCTTTGGGTCTGGTTCTGGAATGGGCCCTGCGCTGATCAAACGTGCAGCAGCAGGTGCTCGCGCTCCCAGGGGCTGATGACTTTCATGAACTCGGCGTACTCGCTCATCTTCACGGCCTTGTAGATGCCGCAGAACCGCTTGCCCAGAATGGCTTCGAGTTCGGGGACATCATCCAGCGCGCGCACCGATTCGGACAGGCTTTGTGGCAGAGGAATGGCATTGGGTGCCGTGTAGGCGTTGGTCTTCATCTCCGGCAGCGGGCTGATCTTGTTGACCATGCCCAGATAGCCGCAGGCCAGACTGGCTGCCAGCGCGACGTAGGGATTGGCGTCGGCGCCGATGACGCGGTTTTCCATGCGCCGGTTTTCCGCGTTGGAGTAGGGCACGCGAATGCCCACCGTGCGGTTGTCGGCGCCCCATTCCACATTGGTCGGCGCCGCCGTGTTGCTCACCAGCCGCCGGTAGGAGTTGACGTAGGGCGCAAACAGCGCCATGACGTGCGGAATGTATTTCTGCAAGCCGCCTATGTAGTGCAGGAACAGCTCGGACGCGCTGCCGTCTGCGTTGCTGAAAATGTTCTTGCCGGTCTTGCGATCGACGATGCTCTGGTGCACGTGCATGGCGCTGCCGGGCTCGCCGGCCATGGGCTTGGCCATGAAGGTGGCGAACATATTGTGGCGCAGTGCGGCTTCGCGCAGGGTGCGTTTGAAGAAGAACACCTTGTCGGCCAGATCGAGCGGATCGCCATGCAGGAAGTTGATTTCCATCTGCCCGGCACCCACTTCGTGGATCAGCGTGTCCACGTCGAGGTCCATCGCTTCGCAATAGTCGTAGATGTCTTCGAACAACGGATCGAACTCGTTGACCGCATCGATGCTGTAGTGCTGGCGCGAGGTTTCGGCGCGGCCCGAGCGGCCGATGGGCGGGCGCAGCGGCTGGTCGGGGTCGTTGTTCTTGGCCACCAGATAGAACTCCAGCTCGGGTGCCACCACCGGCGCCCAGCCCTTGTCGGCGTAGAGCTTGACCATGTTTTTCAGCACCGTGCGCGGGGCGTAGTCCACCGGCTCGCCATCCTTGAAATAGCAGTCGTGGATGACCTGTGCGGTGGGGTCGGTGGCCCAGGGCACCACGCGGGCGGTGCTCGGGTCGGGCACCAGGTTCATGTCGCGGTCGGTGTCGGCGATCAGGGTGTCGATTTGGCCGTCTTCCGGCCAGTTGCCGGTCACGGTCAGGCCGATGATGCTTTCCGGCAACCGCATGCCGCGGTCTTCGGTGAACTTGCTGCGCGGCAGAATCTTGCCGCGCGCCACCCCGGTCAGGTCGGGCACGAGGCATTCGATTTCGGTAATGCGTTGGGCGTTGAGCCAGCCTTCAAGATCGTTGAAGGTCCACTGCTTGCGGTTGTCGCTACTCATGATGTGATTCCAGTTTGCGTTTCAGGGATGGTTCCATCCATCGCCTGCACTTTGAACGCCAAAGGTGCAGGCGCGGTTTGCTCAGGCAGCGTGCGCCAGCGTGTCCGTGCGCTTGCGCGCGGCGAACTGCCGACAGGCGTTGCCAAAAGCGGCATAGATCGCGCGCGACACGGGGTTTTGCGCGGCCTGCCATTCGGGATGCCACTGCACCGCCAGCAAGAAGCCTGGCTCCGGGCTCTGCGCGGTGCGGTGCGCGGGTTGATAGAGATAGGCTTCGATCAGGCCGTCGGGCGCATGCGCCTGCGCCAGCAGATCGGGGGCGAGGGTCTGGATGCCTTGCCCGTGCAGGCTGTTGACCTCCCAGGAGTCAGCCCCCACGATGGCCGCCAGCGCGCTGCCGGGTACGGCCTGCAGGGGATGCGCGGGGCCGTATTGCCCTGCGGCGTCGAGCGCATCATCTTCCCGGTGGTCATCGAAACCCGGCGTGTTGTGCACCTCCTGCAGCAGACTGCCGCCAAGGGCCACATTGATTTCCTGGAAGCCGCGGCAGATGCCGAACACCGGAATGCCGCGCGCGATGGCCGCGCGAATCAAGGGCAGCGTGGTTGCATCGCGCGCCGGGTCGGCCGGCGACTCGGCATTGCGCAACGCCTGACCATAATGATGCGGCTCAATATTGGAAGGCGAGCCGGTGAACACCAGGCCATCCACGCCATCGAGCACGGCGTCAATCGGCAGACTGGCTCCCATCGACGGCAACAACTGCGGCAACACCCCGGCCAGTGGCAACAGGGGGTCGACATATTTCTGCGTCACGGCGTAGGTCGGATGCCCACCCACCGTCTTCAAATCGGTGGTCACGGCAACGCGGGGGTAGGAAACACGGGCGGACGGCATGATGAAGGTGAAGGATTCAAAGTTTTGGCGGAGCCCGGCGGTGCGGTCACCATTGTGGTGCAGCATCCGGTTCAACGCCCTCAAGACGGGCCCATTTTCTCGCCCAAATTTGGTGCAGCGCAACAGGGCTGTGCACCACGTCAAAAACAAAAAATCCTAGGGTTTTCCAAAGGTTAGCGTCATTCGATAGGCTCAATTTACCTGCCAACTGGTACTCTCGGAAGTGCCACTCCCCGCTTTTGTCATGGGGCCAGTTGTGGCCACAACTTGGCCCAACGCTGGCCTCAAGCATTGACTTGCCCTGTGCGCCCACTCGTCACCACATCCGCGCGCAGGGATGATGTCGGCTGCCGACAGTGCCGACAGGAGTCTGGTTCTCACGCCAGACGCGCTTGCTCTCAGCCCACGGCCTTCTTCAGCAGCTCGCCCACTTGCTGCGGGTTGGCGCGGCCGCCGGTGGCTTTCATGACCTGGCCGACGAGGGCGTTGAGGGCTTTGTCCTTGCCGGCGCGGTATTCCTCGACGTTCTTCGGATTGGCGGCGAGCACGGCGTCCACGGCGGCTTGCAGTGCGGCGCTGTCATTGACTTGCGCCAGGCCGCGCTCCTTGATGATGGTGTCCACGTCGCCGCCGTGTTCGCCTGCCCACAGCGCGCCGAACACGTCCTTGGCGGTTTTGCTCGACAGGGTGCCGTCGTCGATCTTGCAGGTGAGCGTGGCGAGTTGCGCGGCGCTCACGGGGCTGGCGCCGATGTCGCGCTCGTCGCGGTTGAGCTGGGCGGTGAGTTCGCCCATGATCCAGTTGGCGGCCAGTCTTGGTACAGCGCCGGCCTCTGAGCTTGCAATGAAGAAGTCAGTATTGGCACGACTTTGAGTCAACTGAGTGGCAACTTCTACGGTCAATCCCTTGTCTTTGACGAACTCTTCCGTTAGTACCTGTGGCAATTTCGGCATGTCGGCGCGCACCCGCTCGATCCACTCGGGCGAGATGACCAGCGGCGGCAGATCGGGGTCGGGGAAGTAGCGGTAGTCGTGCGCGTCTTCCTTGGTGCGCATGGTGCGGGTTTCGCCCTTGTCGGGGTCGAACAGCCGGGTTTCCTGCACGACCCTGCCGCCATCTTCGATGAGTTCGATCTGGCGGCGCACCTCGAATTCGATGGCTTTTTCGAGGAAGCGGAAGCTGTTGAGGTTCTTGATCTCGCAGCGCGTGCCCAGCGGTTCGCCGGGGCGGCGCACGGAGACGTTGGCGTCGCAGCGGAACGAGCCTTCCTGCAGGTTGCCGTCGCAGATGTCCAGCCACATGACCAGCGCGTGCAGGGCGCGGGCGTATTCGGCGGCCTCACGGGCGCTGCGCATGTCGGGCTCGGTGACCACTTCGAGCAGCGGCGTGCCCGCGCGGTTGAGGTCGATGCCGCTGGCGGCGTTGCCCGCGCGGTCGAACAGCCCGGCTTCGTGCAACGACTTGCCCGCGTCTTCTTCAAGGTGGGCGCGGGTGAGCTGCAGACGATGCGGCTTGCCGTCCACGACGAAATCGACCATGCCGCCCTGCACCACGGGAATCTCGTACTGGCTGATCTGGTAGCCCTTGGGCAGGTCGGGGTAGAAGTAGTTTTTGCGCGCGAACACGGAGCGCGGCGCAATGGTGGCGCCCAGCGCCAGACCAAGGCGGATGGCGCATTCCACCGCGGCGCGGTTGGCCACCGGCAGCACGCCGGGCAGCGCCAGATCGACGGCGCAGGCCTGGGTGTTGGGCGCGGCGCCGAAGGCGGTGGACGCGGCAGAAAACATCTTGGACCGGGTGGAGAGCTGAACGTGGGTTTCCAGCCCGATGACCACTTCCCATGACATGGTGCGATTCCTTACGTTGAACGGCGAAACGCCGAGAGCAGCAGCGCGGCACCGATGAACAGGGTGCCAAAACTGCGCTGCAGCCAGAGTTGGTGTTGCCTGGATCGCAGCGCCACGAGTACGCGCGCGGCCAACAGGGTGTACGCATTCATCACCACGATGTCGGTAATGAACAGCGACAGTCCGCACAGCAGGTACTGCGGCAGCTGCGGCGCTGCGGGGTTGATGAACTGCGGCAGCACCGCGAGCATGAAGACCAGCCCCTTGGGGTTGCTGGCGTTGATCAGAAAACCGCGCAGCACGAGCTGGGTGCGCGTGGGCGTCTCTGCGTTTTTGGCGTTGCCGTCGGCCTCGACCAGGCCGTGCGCGGGCGCGCGCCATTGCTGGATGCCCAGCCACAGCAGATAGGCCACGCCGAACCATTTGATGACGCTGAACGCAGTTTCACTCGCGGCCAGAATCGCGCCCAGGCCACCGGCAACCACCACCAGAATGGCGGCAATGCCCAGTTGCAAGCCGAGGATGTTCCACACCCCCAGGCGCCAGCCGAAGCGCAGCCCCGTGGTCATGCACGAGATCGCGCCCGCGCCGGGCGAGAGGCTGATGAGCCAGCTCGCGGCGAAGAAGGTCAGCCAGGTGTGCCAGTCCATCTTGTTTAGAACGGGCAGCGGCGATGCCAGTCGCTCACTTGCTGGTATTGATGTGCCACCTGCAGCAGACGGCTCTCGGCGAAGTGCGGGCCGATGAGTTGCAGGCCGACCGGGCGGCGTGCGTTGGCGCCCGCGCCGAAGCCTGCGGGCACACTCATGCCCGGCAGTCCGGCCAGGCTGGCGGAGAGGGTGTAGATGTCGGCCAGGTAGTTGGCCAGCGGGTCGGCCTTGTCGCCCAGATTCCACGCCACGGTGGGCGATACCGGGCCGGCGATCACGTCGCACTGGGTGAAGGCGCGGGCGAAATCGTCGGCGATGAGTCGGCGGATTTTCTGCGCCTGCAGGTAGTAGGCGTCGTAATAGCCGTGCGACAGCACATAGGCGCCAATCATGATGCGGCGCTTGACCTCGGGGCCAAAGCCTTCGGCGCGGCTCTTGCCGTACATCTCGGCCAGGTCGCTGTACTGCGCTGTGCGGTGGCCGAAGCGCACGCCGTCGAAGCGGCTCAGGTTGGAGCTGGCCTCGGCCGGGGCGATGATGTAGTAGGCCGGAATGGACAGTTCGGTCAGCGGCAGCGAGACATCAACGAGAGTGGCACCCAGGTTTTCGAGCGTTTTGAGGGCTTCGCGCACGGCGGCTTCGACGTCGGCGGCCAGACCCGCGCCGAAATACTCGCGCGGCAGGCCGATGCGCAGACCCTCGAGGGGCTGCGTGGCGGTGGCGCCGGGGAGGGGTTGATCGAGCGCGGCAACATAGTTGGGGACGGGGCGCTCCACGCTGGTGGCGTCGCGCGGGTCGAACCCGGTCATGGCGGTGAGCAGGGCGGCGCAGTCCCAGGCGGTCTGCGCCATCGGGCCGGCCTGATCGAGGCTGGAGGCGAAGGCGATCATGCCGTAGCGCGAGCACAGGCCGTAGGTCGGCTTGATGCCGGTGATGCCGCACATGGCCGCGGGCTGGCGGATCGAGCCGCCGGTGTCGGTGCCGGTGGCGGCGGGGACCAGCCGCGCGGCGACCGCCGCCGCCGAGCCGCCGCTGGAGCCGCCGGGCACTGCGGTGGCGTCCCAGGGGTTGCGCACGACGCCAAACGCCGAGTTCTCGTTGGACGACCCCATGGCGAACTCGTCCATATTGGTTTTGCCAACCGTGACCATGCCCGCGCCAGTCACGCCGTCCGCCCCTGCGCCCAGGCGGGCGACCACGGTGGCATCGAACGGGCTGACATAACCAGCCAGCATGCGTGAACCGGCGGTGGCGGGCAAGGCGCGGGTGACGAACACGTCTTTGTGCGCCAGCGGCAGGCCCAGCAGCGGCCGGGTGTCGCCAGCGGCGCGGGCGGCATCGGCGGCCTGCGCGGCCTGCAGCGCGCCGTCTGCATCGACATGGAGGAAGGCGCCCAGATCGGCGTGGGCGGCGATGCGGTCGAGCGCGGCGCGGGTGAGCTCGGCGCTGGAGACGGCGCGCGCGGCCAGGGCGGCGGACAGCGTGCGCAAATCGGCGCTGGCGAAATCAGCAGAGTGCGCGCTCATTCGACCACCCTCGGCACGAGGAACAGGCCGTCCTGCGCGTCGGGCGCGTTGCGCAGCGCGTCCTCGCGGATGTTGCCTTCCGTCACGGCGTCGGCGCGCAGGCGCAGCGGCATGTCCTGTACGGCGGAGAGCGGGTGCGCCAGCGGCGCAACATGTGTGGTGTCCACCGCGCGCATTTGCTCAACCACGGCAAAAAACGCATTCAGATCGGTGAGCATGTGCGCCCGCTCGCTGGCGGACAGATCCAGTCGGGCAAGCTGTGCCAGACGGTCGATATCGGGAAGGGTGAGAGACATGGTGGGCAGCGGCCATCAATGACGCAAAACATGCCGCACGGCGGGCGGGCGGATCGGGGAGGTTCCCCGGCAGATGCATGCGGAAACCGTCATTTTATGCACATGCATGGGGTATGATGCTCCGATTTGGCGCACGGGATTTGTCAGAAAAATCAAGCCCGTTTGTTGCTTATTTCACACACCACCAGCAACCGGGCGCGCAGTCGGTGCCCCCACATTCCATGTTTCGAACATTTCGGCAGTATTTTTCGACGGATCTGGCGATCGATCTTGGCACCGCCAACACCCTCATTTATGTGCGCGGCAAGGGCATCGTGCTCGACGAGCCGTCCGTCGTCGCCATCCGCCACGAGGGTGGTCCCAGCGGCAAGAAAACCATTCAGGCCGTCGGCAAGGAAGCCAAGCAGATGCTCGGCAAGGTGCCGGGCAATATCGAGGCCATCCGCCCGATGAAAGACGGCGTGATCGCCGACTTCACCGTGACCGAGCAGATGCTCAAGCAGTTCATCAAAATGGCGCACGACACCCGGATGTTCCGGCCCAGCCCGCGCATCATCATCTGCGTGCCCTGCGGCTCCACCCAGGTCGAGCGCCGCGCCATCCGCGAGTCGGCCCTCGGGGCGGGCGCCAGCGAGGTCTACCTGATTGAAGAGCCGATGGCCGCGGCCATCGGCGCCGGGCTGCCAGTGAGCGAAGCCACCGGCTCGATGATCGTCGACATTGGCGGCGGCACCACCGAAGTGGGCGTCATTTCGTTGGGCGGCACGGTGTACAAGGGCAGTGTGCGCGTGGGCGGCGACAAGTTCGACGAAGCCATCATCAACTACATCCGCCGCAATTACGGCATGCTGATCGGCGAGCCCACCGCAGAAGCCATCAAAAAGCAGATCGGCTCGGCCTTCCCCGGCTCCGAGGTGAAGGAAATGGAAGTCAAGGGCCGCAACCTCAGCGAAGGCGTGCCGCGCAGCTTCACCATTTCGAGCAACGAAATTCTCGAAGCCCTGACCGATCCGCTGAACCAGATTGTTTCGGCGGTGAAAAACGCGCTGGAGCAAACCCCGCCCGAACTCGGTGCCGATATTGCAGAGCGCGGCATGATGCTCACCGGCGGCGGCGCGCTGCTGCGCGACCTCGACCGCCTGCTGGCCGAGGAAACCGGCCTGCCCGTGCTGGTGGCCGAAGACCCGCTGACCTGCGTGGCGCGCGGCAGCGGCATGGCGCTGGAACGCATGGACCGGCTGGGCACCATTTTCACTTCGGAATAATCGGCGGTTTTCCTGGGTCGCACAGATTAGCGCGACCCCGTTCCGGGCTCTGTCACGCGCTGTTCTGGCACTGCGTTTCCCTTCGTCTCCATGGCCTACGGCACTTTTGAGCGCTCTCCTCCGCCGTTTTTCCGGCAGGGGCCAACTGCGCTCACGCGGCTGCTGCTGTTTGCCGCGCTGGCGGTGCTGCTGATGGCGCTGGACGCGCGCTTCAAAGTCACGCCCCTGCTGCGGCAGGGCTTGTCGGTGGTGGCCTATCCCTTGCAGCGCGTGGCGCAGGCGCCGGTGAGCTGGTCGCAGGACGTGCGCGCCTATCTCGAATCGCCGGTGCAATCGCAGCAGGAGATCAGCCGCTTGCAGCGGGCCAATGTGGCGCTGGCCTTGCAGGCCCAGCTCGAAGTGCAGTTGCGGCTGGAGAACAACCGTTTGCGTACCCTGCTGCAATTGCAGCAAAGCCTGCCGCCCCAATCGGTGGCCGCGCAGATCAGCGCGCAAGTGAGCGATCCGTTCAACCGCGCTGTGGAAATCGACCGCGGCAGCCTGCAGGGGATCGCGCCCGGCTCGCCGGTGATCGACGAAACGGGGCTGCTCGGACAAGTCACGCGCGACTACCCCTGGAGTGCCGAAGTCACCCTCATCACCGACCGCGATTCCGTCGTGCCGGTGCAAAACCAGCGCACTGGCGAGCGCGGCGTGCTCTATGGCGAGCCTGGCCTCGGCCAGGGCGGGCTGGAACTGCGCTGGATGCCGGCCGCTGCCGATGTGCGCGTGGGCGACTTGCTGGTGACCAGCGGGGTGGACGGCATCTACCCGGCAGGGCTGCGCGTGGCGCGCATCACCGCGGTGGTGCGTCAGCGCGATACCGCGTTTGCCCGTGTGATGTGCGCGCCGCTGTCCGATGTGGAAGGGGGCCGCCATGTGCTGGTGCTCAAGC